>JAQGNM010000350.1 GCA_028291845.1 Massilia sp.
GTTGTTACTCGCCATTCAGTCCTCTTTTCTATGTGTCGCTGAGATGATAATGATTCGCAAATTAAGCCTTGGCCACTTCTGCCAGGCTCCAGGCTTTCGCCTGCAGCGCCTTGGCGCGGTCGTCATACTTTGCGTCGACCAGCTTCATCTCGTCGTCGGTCACATCGTTAAATTCATTCTTGATCAGTTCGCGGGCGCGCTCGCTCGGCAGAGCGAGGATTGCGCCGAACTCGTCGTAGGCCAAGCCGGAGAATGCTTCCACCGTCTTGATGCCTGCCAGGCCGAGCTTGCCGGCGGTGGTGCGGTCCATGCCTTCCAGACCGACCAGCGCTTCATCCATTCCCTCGAGTCCTTCTTCCGAAGCGATTGCTTCGGTCACCAGGGCGTCACGGGCACGGGTGCGCAGCTCGTTGACGGTGTCTTCGTCGAACGATTCGATATCGAGCATTTCCGAGATCGGCACGTAAGCGATTTCTTCCAGCGAGGCAAAACCCTCTTCGACCAGGATGTCGGCCACTTCCTGGTCGACGTCGAGTTTTTCCATGAACAGGGCGCGTACCGCCGCGGTTTCCGCCGCTGCCTTGTTCTCGGACTCTTCGGCCGTCATGATGTTGATCTTCCAGCCGGTCAGTTCGGCGGCCAGGCGCACGTTCTGTCCAGAGCGGCCGATCGCGATCGCCAGGTTTTCTTCGTCGACAACCACGTCCATCGCGTGCTTTTCTTCGTCGACCACGATCGACGACACGTTGGCCGGCGCCAGTGCGCCAATCACAAATTGGGCCGGATCGTCCGACCACAAGACAATGTCGACGCGCTCGCCGCCCAGTTCGCCGGTAACGGCTTGCACGCGCGAACCGCGCATGCCGACGCAGGTGCCGATCGGGTCGATGCGCTTGTCAGCGGTATACACGGCGATCTTGGCGCGCACGCCGGCATCGCGGGCAGCCGATTTGATTTCCAATAAACCCTGCTCGATTTCCGGCACTTCCAGCTCGAACAGCTTCATGATGAAGTCCGGCGCGGTGCGCGACAGGATCACTTGCGGGCCGCGCATATTGCGGTCGATGCGCAGGATGTAGGCACGAACACGGTCGCCGATACGCAGATTTTCCTTCGGGATCATCTGGTCGCGCGGCAGGCGTGCTTCGATCTTGCCGGACTCGACGATTGCATCGCCGCGCTCCATGCGCTTGATGGTGCCGGTGACGAGCGCATCGCCACGCTCGAGGAAATCGACCAGGATCTGTTCGCGCTCGGCGTCACGCACGCGCTGCAGGACAACTTGCTTGGTGTCCTGGGCGAAACGGCGACCGAACTCGACCGTTTCGATAGGCTCTTCGATGTACTCGTCGACTTCGATATCGGGAATCTGCTCGACCGCTTCGAAGTGCAGGATTTCCTGGTCGGGCAACTGCAGGCCGGCGTCGTCTTGCACCACGTGCCAGCGGCGGAAGGATTCGAATTCGCCCGACTCGCGGTCGATCGACACGCGAATGTCGACTTCGCCTTCGTAACGCTTTTTGGTGGCCTGGGCCAGGGCGAATTCGAGTGCGCCGAAGACGACATCCTTATCGACGTTTTTCTCGCGCGCCAGCGCATCTACCAGTAACAATACTTCGCGACTCATGCTTTGCCCTTCTTAAAATCCACCTGCGGCACCAAACGTGCCTTATCCAAGTCGGCGAGCGTAAACTCCAACTGCGCCGGACCATCCTTGCTTTCAAATTCCAAACCGATTTTGTCGCCCTGCGGCGCCTGCAAGATACCGGTGTAGGTCTTGCGGTTGGCGCTGCCGGGAAACGCCGTGCGCAGTTTCACCGTGCACTCTTCGCCGGCGAAGCGCTCGAAGTCAGCCATCGTGCGCACCGGGCGATCGAGCCCCGGCGAGGAGATTTCCAGACGTTCGTAGTTGACGTTCTCGACCGTCAGCACATGCGACAACTGGTGGCTGACGGTGGCACAATCTTCCACCGTGATCGGGCCCTTCTCTGCGGCGTCGGCAGCGGTGAAATCGATATACACGCGCAAAATGCCGCGCTCGCCCCGCTCCACGTCGACGAGGTCATAGCCCAGCCCGGTTACCGTTTTGGCGATCAAATCAAACTGCTGCAATCGACTTCTCCGGACAACAAACACGTTTTACCAAAAAAAAATGGGCAAATGCCCATCCCTCCAAAATCTTTAACCACTTCAAAGCACTTGCAGGCCGGATCGATGTCGAACATCAATACGACTCCATAAGGGAACTTTTATTAGGTTAGCGATTATAGCGCTTTTTGACATACCTCGCAATCGCGCGGACGTCAAATGAGCAATCGAACAACACAGCATTGCTGCGGTGCATGAATAGGGGGAGAAGAGTCCAAATGAGTCTGTTTCCCGCGATTTCAAGTATTAGGCGGAACTGGCCAAACGCCCGACCCACTCTCAACTTATTGGCAGGTTTTGCCTCGGGTCGAAAATGGGGTCAGGCTGAGCATTCGGACGTAGCGCCAGCCCCCCCTACTGCTAACCTCTGCGGCCGCGGCGTGGAATGCCGTGATCGGCGCCGCGCGGACCCTGCGGCCCCTGCGGACGGCGTGCACCGCCGCCGGCATTGCCAAACCCAAACGTGGTTTGCAGCGGATCGGGCTGACGCGGGCCCTTGGCCGGCGCACCGTTCGGCCGTCCGGAAGCGGCGCCGCCAGGACGGCCCTGCCCTTGCGGCTTGCCGCCTTTAAAATTTTTGCCGCGCGGCGCCGCGTTGGCGGGCGCCGGCGCATCGGCGCCGGTCGGATGGCCGCCGGCCATGCCGCCGTAACCAGCCCCGACCAATGGCACATTCCGGGCGCCGCCGCGGCCACCACGACCGCGTCCGCCGGCGCCGGCGAACGGATCGACATTGCGGTTGGTGTCGCGGTCGGCGCGGTTGCCGTCGACTTCACCAGGGATGCGGGCCGGGTCGAAACCCGGCTTGGCGCCCTTCGGCTTCGGGCCACGGCTGTCGGGCGCGACTTTGTCGCCCTTCTTTTCGACGCCGAACGCCGTCATGAACGAGCGCACGTCGTTTTCTTCCAGCTCTTCCCAACGGCCGCGCTTGAGGC
>JAQGNM010000362.1 GCA_028291845.1 Massilia sp.
TGCAGCCAGCGCGCCAGTTCCCACAGGGCCTGCTCGAACGCGCGCTGGCCGGCGGCCGCCAGGTTGGCGGCATCGGTAAAGCGCTCGGGGTGGTCCATCGGTTGGCGGAAGCGTTCCTTCCGGGCGAGCAGCCGGCGCCAGGCCTGGGGGATAGTCACGCAATGCCCATCGACCTCGAGCGGTGGCATGTCGAGCGCATCCGGATCGCCGTGCGGTGCCAGGCCCATCACCTTGCCTTCGTTGCCCGCGCCGGGAAACAGCGCATTGGTCAGCAGGAAGTAGAACATGCCGAGACCGACCGGATTGCTTTCGTCGCGGTTCCACAGCTGCTTGGCGATGCACTCGACGCCCGTGCGGGTGGCGATGTAGAACGAGGAGACCTCGACCGAGTGCGGCTGCGCATGGCCTTGCCAGTGCTCGGTGAAATCCTCGACGGCGCTGCCCTGCCCGTCGACCACCATGACCGCGGCCGACTCGAACGGCGACGGGTGGAAAGCGCTGTACAGGTGCGCCAGGTGGTGCGAGATGCGGGCACGCCTGGCGCCGGGCGCCAGCCGGATCGTCTGTTCCAGCTCGCGCTCGTAGTCCTCCAGCCGGCCGACCTCGGCGTCCGACGAGTAGCATTCCACCAGCACGTCGATAGGAGGGTCGAGGTCTGGGTCGAGGCCTGGCAAGTGCGGGGCATAAATCCCGGCCAGGTCGCCGACCCGGCCCCAATGGTGCTTTTGGCGCGTGAGCCGCTCCTTCTGGATGGCCCACAACAGTTCCGAGCCGCGCATCAGGCAGATGCTGGCATCCTGCGTCCGGTTAATCCCCAACACCATCGGTTCGTGTGTCATGGCCGCCCCTGTCGAACGATGCCAGTGTAGCAGTGCCGGCAGAGGTGTTGGCGCGGAAATGCGAAAGGCCCGGTTGCGCGTTAGTCCTGCCCTCGAGCGAGCGGGAACGTTATTGGCTTACGGCGCGGCCCAGATCACGCAGCGGGTGCGCCCGCTCGGGCCATGGCGAGGCGAAAAAGCCCTCGACCATGTCGCTGGAGACGGCATCGAGGGTCGGCGGGTTCCAGGCCGGCGCATTGTCCTTGTCGATCGCCAGCGCGCGAATGCCTTCCAGCACTTCGCCGTGTTCGAAATTGCGGCGCACTAAAATCCGTTCCATGCGCAGGCAGTCGGCCAGGTCGAGGCCGGCGCCGCGATTGAGTAGTTCCAGCGTCACTTTCAACAGCAGCGGCGAGCGCTTTCGCATGGCGGCCAGCGCCTTTTGCATGATCACGCTGTCGTCACCGGCCAGCGATTCCATGATCGCTTCGATGCTGGCATGGCTGAAATGGCGGTCGATGGCATCGCGCTGGGCAGCCAGAGGGGCGGCGCCGGCGCCGTCACGGTACGGCGCGGCAAAGGCCGCAACGGCGTCGCGCAACTGCGCGCCCGGCGTCGTTTCGATCAGTTCCATCAACGCAGGCATCGATGCCTGCGTGGTAAACGTGTCGGCCAGGCCGCAATACAGGGCGTCGGCGGCGCGCACCGTCAAGCCGGTCAAGGCCAGGTAGTAGCCCAGCTTGCCCGGTGCGTGGCTGAGAAAATAACTGCCGCCGACGTCCGGGAACAAGCCGATATTCACTTCCGGCATCGCCAGTTTGCTGCCGTCGGTGACCACCCTTAAACCGCGCTGGCGGTTCGCTTCCGACACGCCGAGCCCGCCGCCCATGACGACGCCGTCCATCAGGGCGATATACGTTTTCGGGTAGTGGTGAATCAGGTAATTGAGCCGGTATTCTTCGGTGAAAAAATCTTCCAGGGAGGCGCTCCCGCCGGTGACGGGCAAGGTGCCGACCTCGTAAAAATAGCGTATATCTCCGCCGGCGCACAGCGCCTTGTCGGTACTGCTGCGCAAGACCACGGCATCGACGCCATCGTCGTCTTGCCAGGCCAGCAAAACATCGGTCAAGGCGCGAATCATTTCAAGCGACAAGGAATTGAGGGTGCGCGGACGGTCCAGGGTGATGATGCCGGTGCGCTTGGCGATGCGGGTCTTGACGAAGTCGGTCATGGGGAGAAATCGGGATCGGTAAAGCGGCTATTTTAGCAGCCGCGTTTTGCGATCAGCTTCCACATACAACAAGAGCGCCCGAAGGCGCTCCTATCCATGGTAGTTGGCAAATTACAGGGCAGCTGGAGAAATTTCTTCCTCTGACAGGTGCTTGATCGCCTGGTGATTGTGGTCCTGGACCTGGGATTTGTATTTCACGACCTGGCGGTCGAGCTTGTCGATCAGACAATCGATGGCGGCGTACAGGTCCTGGGACAGGGCGTTGACGTTGATTGTTTTGCCCGGAAGTCGGAGGTTGATTTCGGCTTTTTGCCGTTTTTCTTTTTCAGTCAGATTGTCGACGCACAGAATGACGGCAATGTCGATCACTTGATCAAAATGGCGCCGCACCCTTTCCAACTTCGCTTCTACGTATTCACGGATGGCTGGGGTGACTTCAAGATGATGTCCGCTGATTGTGAGATTCATACACACTCCTTCAAAGTTGTCGCTTCCTGTTCATGCATTCTGCATAAAGCCGAATGTAGAGGAACACTGAAAAAACGATCTACAGGTTCTTGCGAAGGGCGACGGGTGGAATCTTCAGCGCCTCACGGTATTTTGCCACCGTGCGGCGCGCAATGACCATTCCCTGTTCCCCCAGCATGTCTGCGATCTTGCTGTCTGAAAGTGGGTTTTTAGGGTCTTCCGCTCCTGTCAATTGCACGATGAGCGCCCGGATCGCTGTCGACGATGCTTCGCCGCCGGCGTCGGTCGCCACGTGGCTGCCAAAGAAATATTTCAACTCAAACATTCCATGCGGGGTCAGCATGTATTTCTGAGTGGTTACCCGAGAGATAGTGCTCTCGTGTAGGCCCAGTGTATCAGCAATTTCACGCAGCACAAGTGGACGCATGGCAACTGCGCCATGGGAGAAAAAGTTGCGTTGACGCTCGACGATGGCCTCGGCCACCCGCAGAATCGTGTCGAAACGCTGGCGCATATTTTTGATCAGCCACTTCGCTTCCTGCAACTGCGCGCCCATCTGTCCTTCGCCTTTGCCCTGCTTTAACAGGTTGGCGTACATGCTGTTGACGCGCAGCCGCGGCATGACGTCGTTGTTCAGGCTGACGGTCCAGCCGCCGCGCGCCTTGCGCACGATAACGTCCGGAACCACGTAGTCGGACGCGCCGGCACCAAACCCGGCGCCGGGATGGGGATTGCATTGGCGGATGACCGCCTGCGCTTCGCGCAAATCCTCGTCGTCGCAGTCGAGCGCTTTTTTCAGCTTGTTGAATTCGCGCTGGGCAAACCAGGTCAGGTGATTGCAGACGATCGCCAGGGCCATGCGGCGCGTCACCATCGGCACACCCGGCATGCGGCGGATCTGGATCGCCAGGCATTCGGCGGCGTCGCGCGCGCCCACGCCGGCCGGATCAAAACTCTGCAACAACGACAAGGCCGTTTTCAGCTCGTCCGGATCGATCTCCAGTTCCGGCGGCAGGCGCTGGTGGATTTCCTCCAGCGTTTCAGTCAGATAGCCGTTGTCGTCGAGCGCATCGATCATCAGCTCGACCAGGGCGCGGTCGCGCACTTCCAGCATGGCCAGGCGCATCTGCTCGCCCAGGTGCTCGCGCAGGCTGGCGGCGGAAGCTTCGATCTGCGGGCGCGAATCCTCGTCGTCGGGCGACTTGTTGCGCGACGCTTCGCTCCAGTCCTCGCCTTCGCCGCTGGTGTCCTGGACGCTCTCGCCGCCCATGTCGACGTTGTCGCCGGCATCAAGTTCGGCCGCGGGCGCGTCGCCAGGCGGCGCGTCCTGGTTCGACACTTCCGGCGCTTCGGCATTGCCGGTGGCGCCGACGGCGCCGTCGGCCAGCAGACGCACGGAATTGTCGAGCGGGTCGTCGAGACGCTCCAGCAAGGGATTGTCGGTCAACAGCTGTTCAAGCTCCTGGTGCAATTCGAGCGTCGACAACTGCAGCAGGCGGATCGACTGCTGCAGCTGGGGCGTGAGCGCCAGGTGCTGCGAGGTGCGTAGTTGGAGTGACTGTTTCATGGCGTGATGTGGCTTACATGCGGAAGTGTTCGCCCAAATACACGCGCCGCACCGACTCATCGGCGATGATGTCGTCCGGACGGCCCGAGGCCAGCACGGCGCCCTGATTGATGATGTAGGCGCGGTCGCAGATGCCCAGCGTTTCGCGCACATTGTGGTCGGTGATCAAAACGCCGATGCCGCGCTCCTTGAGAAAACGGACGATGCGCTGGATCTCGATGACGGCGATCGGATCGACGCCGGCGAACGGTTCATCGAGCAGCACAAAACGCGGATTGGTGGCCAGCGCACGGGCGATTTCCACGCGCCGCCGTTCGCCGCCCGACAGCGATAAAGCCTGGTTCTCGCGCAGCTTGTCGATCTGCAGGTCGGCCAGCAGGCTGTCGAGCCGCTCGCTGATCTGCGCTTTGGTCAAGGGCTTGCCATCGACCTTTTGCAGCTCCAGCACGGCGCGGATGTTTTCTTCCACCGTCAATTTACGAAACACCGACGCTTCCTGCGGCAGATACGACAGCCCCAGGGCGGCGCGCCGGTGGATCGGCAGGCTGGAGATATCGACGCCGCTGATGTCGATCGAGCCGGCGTCGGACGGCACCAGGCCGACGATCATGTAGAAGGAGGTGGTCTTGCCGGCGCCGTTCGGACCGAGCAAACCCACCACTTCGCCGCACTCGACCTGCAGCGAGACGTCACGCACCACCAGGCGCTTGCCGTAGCTTTTTTGCAGGCCGCGCACGATCAGGGTGCTGCCGCAGGGTTTCGCTTCCATCATGGCTTTTTCGCCGGCGTAGCTGGTGCGGCCGGGGCGGCGGGTGCCGGGGCGGCGCCGGGCGCCAGTTTCGGCTCGATCACCATGCGCACCCTGCCGCCATTGGCCTTGCTGGTGCCGCTGACGTCGTTCTCGACCGAATACACTTCCTTGCGGCTGTCGTAGGAGAGATAGGGGCCCTGCACTTCCTGGGTCTTGCGCTGGCCCTCGAGCGTGGTGATTTTCGCTTTCGAGAACATCTTGACGATTTCCGCCTTGTTGTCGTACTCGATGCGCTCGGCTTCGCCCTCGTCCCAGACGTCGCCGCCATCGCGCTTCTGGCGGAAGGTGGCCAGGCCGCCCGGGGCGGCATAGAAGGTGGCGTAGACGTAGCCTTCCGGATCGCTCTTGACGACGGCGCGGCCGGCCTTCATCAACAGGGTGCCGCGCTGCAGGACCACGTTGCCGATCAGGGTGCGCACCTGGGTGACGTCATTGCCGGTGGCCGAATCGGCGTCGATGATGGTCGGCTTGCTCGAATCGGCGCGTTCGGCGTAGGCCGTACCACCGATGATGGTGAAGGCGGCGGCGGCGGCGGTCAGGGCGAAGCTGAGGAGGCGAAATTTCATGTTTGGTTCCCGGTTCTGGTGAATACGTCGGCATCAGCGCTTCGGCTGGGGCGGATAAACGATGTGCACGCGGTGATACAGGTCGACCTGGCTGGCCGCGCGGTCGGCCAGCATGCCGGTGGCGGTGACGACGGTGGCGTCCTGCAGCATCTCGACCGGCAGGTCGGTGCGCAGCTTGTCTTCGTCGGTGAGGATGGTCAGCGCCTCGGTTTTCAGGCGCAGGCGCGGGCCGTGCGGCGAGCCGGGGCGCTCGACCAGCACCTGGCCCATCATGTCGACGATGTTCTTGACCTGGTCGATGCGGCCGGTGGCGGCCGTCATGGTCATCGGCGGCAGCGGCGCCGACAGGCTTTGCACGACCGGCCGCAGGACGTCGGCGGTGTCGGTGTCGGGATGGTGGGTCAGCTTGTCGCCGGCGACGATATAACGCGGCTTGCCGGCGGGGTCCATCTTGACGACGGAAAATCCCTCGACGATGTAATCGGGCTCGCTTTTCGAGATGTCGTTGCCGCCCAAATCGCCGCGGTTGATCACCTCGACCAGCCACAGGCTGCCGAGGGCGAACAGCACGCCGGTGCCGATCATGGCGCCGACCTGCCAGCGGTGCGCGGTGCGCTTATGGTGAGCCTTGGCCATGGTCAGTCGCGCGGTCAGGCGAAATACGGCGCCAGCGCCGTATCATAGGTGTTCTGGGCGCGCATGATCAGGTCGCACACTTCGCGCACCGCCCCGCGCCCGCCATTGGCGCCGGTGACGTAGTGGGCGCGGTGCTGTACTTCCGGGTGCCCGCTCGGCACGGTGACGGCAAAGCCGACCTTGCGCAACAGCGGCAGGTCGATGACGTCGTCGCCGATGTAAGCGCATTCCGGTGCGCTCAAGCCGGTCAGCGCCAGCACCTCGGCGAAGGCGATGCGCTTGTCGTGGGTGCCCTGATAGACGTGGGCGATTTTTAAATCGGCGGCGCGGCGCACCACCACCGGCGATTTGCGCGCACTGATGATGGCCACCTGCACGCCGGTTTTCTGCAGCAATTCGATGCCCAGCCCATCGAGCACGTTAAACGTCTTGGTGACTTCGCCGTCGGCGCCGTAGGTCAGGCTGCCGTCGGTGAGAACGCCGTCGACGTCGAGAATGAGCAGACGCACGCTCGCCGCGCGGCGGACGTGGTCCGGCACCGGATTGAAGGGTGCGGCATTGAATACGGGGTCGGCCATCAGATTACCTTGGCGCGCGTGAGGTCGTGGATATGCAGGGCGCCTACCAGGCGGTCATCGGCGTCGACCACCAGCATCTGGTTGATGCGGTTTTCTTCCATGATGGCCACCGCATCGACCGCCAGTTGCTCGGCGCGCACGCGGCGCGGGTCGAAGTGCATGACGTCGCGGATCATGATTTGGGTGAAATCCTGCACCCGCTCGATCAGGCGGCGCAAGTCGCCGTCGGTGAACACGCCGATCGGGCGGCGGTCGGCATCGACAATGGCCGTCATGCCCATGCCCTTCTGGGTGATTTCAAGCAGCGCCTGCGGCAGGGTGGCGTTTTCGCCGACGGCCGGCACGGCGTCGCCGCTGCGCATGACGTCGTGCACGTGGGTCAGCAGGCGCCGCCCCAGCGCGCCGCCCGGGTGCGAGCGGGCGAAATCTTCTTCCTTGAAACCGCGCGCGTCCAGCAGCGCCACGGCCAGGGCGTCGCCCAGCGCCAGGGTGACGGTGGTGCTGGCGGTGGGGGCCAGGTTCATCGGGCAGGCTTCCTTGGCCACCGAGACGTCGAGGTGGACATCGGCCATTGCTGCCAGCGAGGAAGCCGGTTTGCCGGTCATGGCGATCAGCGGCGCGCCCATGCGCTTGACGATCGGCAAAATGGCCATCAGCTCGGCCGATTCGCCCGAGTACGAGATGGCGATGAAAGCGTCTTGCGGGGTCACCATGCCAAGGTCGCCGTGGGCCGCTTCGGCCGGGTGGACGAACATGGCCGGGGTGCCGGTCGAGGCCAGGGTGGCGGCGATCTTGCGGGCGATGTGGCCTGATTTGCCAATCCCCGAGACCACCACCCGACCGCTGCAGGCGAGCAGCAGATTGACGGCGCGACCGACGCTGTCATCGACCGCAAGGCGGTCGTAGACGGCGCGGATGGCGTCCGCCTCGATTGCCAGCGTCTCGCGCGCCAGCTGCATCGACCGTTGCGTCGACCGCTGCGCCAGGTTTTCGTCAAAAGCTTTCAACATTGTTTTTTCATGGGTTACACTCGTTCAGGCAGTATAAACGAATTGGGAAAGCAAAAAACTTGCCAGACATTTTAAATCAAGCTTGCCCGGTTGGCGGCGCCCCCGGCGGACAGGATTAGCATGGCGTCCGGCCTCGAACTGACCCTGTTATTACTCGGTAGCGCCGTGCTCGGCGTGGTGTTGTTCCGCATGCTGCAACTACCGCCGATGCTCGGCTATCTTGCCGTCGGCATCCTGATCGGCCCGCACGCGCTGGGGCTGGCCGACAACAACGCCTCCACCCATGCGCTGGCCGAATTCGGCGTGGTGTTCCTGATGTTTTCCATCGGCCTGGAGTTTTCGCTGTCGCAGTTAAAGGCAATGCGCTCGATCGTGTTCGGCCTGGGCCTGGCCCAGGTGGTGGCGACGATCGCCGCCACCATGCTGTTCGGCCTGCTGCTGGCGACCCAGCTGCCACCCTCTCTTCACATCAGCTGGCAGGCGGCGTTTGCGTTGGGCGGCGCGCTGGCGATGTCGTCGACCGCGATCGTCTCGAAAATGCTGACCGAGCGGCTGGAACTGGAAAGCCCGCACGGGCGGCGCATCATCGGCATCTTGCTGTTCCAGGATCTGGCGGTGGTGCCGCTGTTGATATTGACGCCGTCGCTGGCGCAAAACCCGAGCGAGCTGGCCGCCACCCTGGGCTGGGCCAGCTTGAAAGCGGTGGTGGTGCTGGTGCTGCTGCTGTTCTTCGGTCAGAAGCTGATGCGAAAATGGTTCACGCTGGTGGTCAAGCGAAGGTCGCAGGAGCTGTTCATGTTGAACCTCCTGCTGATCACCCTGGGCGCGGCCTGGATTACCGAAAAGGCCGGGCTGTCGATGGCGCTGGGCGCTTTTGTGGCCGGCATGCTGGTGTCGGAGACCCAGTACAAGCACCAGGTGGAAGAGGACATCAAGCCGTTCCGCGATGTGCTGCTGGGCCTGTTTTTCATCACCATCGGCATGCTGCTCAACGTCGGACTGGTGATGCAGCACTGGGCGCTGGTGCTGCTGCTGCTGTGCGCCCCGGTGCTTTTAAAATTTGCCCTGATTGCCCTGCTGGCCAAGCTGTTCGGGGCCTCCGACGGCGTCTCGATGCGCACCGGCCTGGCGCTGGCGCAGGCCGGCGAATTCGGTTTCGTGCTGCTCAATCTCGCCGCCGGCACCGCGCTGATCGACCCCTTCATCATCCAGCTGGTGCTGGCCTCGATGGTGCTGTCGATGCTGGTGGCGCCCTTGATCATCGCCAAATCCGACCAGATCGTCATGAAGATCGCGGCCAACGAGTGGATGCTGCAGTCCTTGCAGTTGACGCAGATCGCCAGCCGCACGATGTCTCTGCAAAAGCACGTGATCGTGGCCGGTTTCGGCAGGAGCGGCCAGTCGCTGGCGACCTTGCTGACGGAAGAAAAAGTGGCATACCAGGCGCTCGACCTCGACCCGGAACGGGTGCAGGAAGCGCAGGCGGCCGGCGCCCACGTGGCCTACGGCGACGCCGCCCGCCGCGAGTCGCTGGTGGCAGCCGGCATCAACCGCGCCAGCTGCCTGGTGATCACCTATGCCGACACGCCGTCCGCATTGAAAGTGCTGCACATGGCGCACGAGATGGCGCCCTCGCTGCCGGTGATCGTGCGCAGCCACGACGATACCGACCTCGATTTATTGAAGCGCGCGGGCGCGGCGGAGGTGGTGCCGGAAGCGCTCGAGGGCAGCCTGATGCTCGCTTCCCACGCGCTGGTGCTGCTGGGCGTGCCCCTGCGCCGCGTGGTGCACCGGGTGCAGGAAGCGCGCGACGAACGCTACGCCTCGCTGCGCGGCTACTTTCACGGCGCCGGCGACGTCTCGGACGATCCGGAGCACATGTATGTGCGCCTGCATACGGTGACGTTACGAGAAAATGCCGGCGCGGTCGGCAAACGCATCGAGGAGTTGAAGCTGGCCGATGTGGGGGCGGAAGTGACCGCGGTCAGGCGCGGCAAGCAGCGGCTGGAGACGACCGAGCAAACGGTGCTCGATGCGGGCGATGTGGTGGTGCTCAGGGGGAGTGGGGATGCGGTTTCGCGGGCTGAGCGCCGTTTGCTGCAGTAGTAGGGGGACTGGCGCCGTAGGTGCCTGTCCCATTTTTCTTCACCGCTAACGTAACTGGATAATGTGCTTCTGATCTGACATGGGACAGGCACCCTGCGGTTGCCAGTCCCCCCTCTAATCATCAAAACTGACCACCCTATTCCGCCCCGTCTCCTTGGCCTGATACAGCGCCGAATCCGCATGCGCCACCAACATCTGCGCCACCCCTTCGATGGCGTGGTCGCGTTCGAAATCGTCGAGGGTCGCCACGCCGATCGACACCGAGACCGGCAGCAATTCTCCGCTGGACAGTTCGAACGGGATGTTGGCGATGCTGGCGCGGATGCGCTGGGCCACCATGGTGGCGCTTTCCAGGTCGGCGTCGATCAGCAGCACGACGAATTCCTCGCCGCCGAAACGGCCCAGGGCGTCCGAAATGCGCAACTCGGCCTTGATGCGGTTGGCCACCTCGCGCAGCACTTCGTCGCCGCCCTGGTGGCCGACGCTGTCGTTGACCGTCTTAAAATGGTCGATGTCGATGTACATGCAGGAGATCCGGTACGCCTGGCGCCGCGCGCGGCCGATTTCTTCCAGCAGGCGGCGGTCGATGTAGCGGCGGTTGTAGACGCCGGTGAGCGAGTCGGTCAGGCCGATGTACTTCAGCATTTCGTTGCTGATGACGTTTTCCAGGCAGATGGCGATGATCGAGGCCATATGCTCGACAAAATCCGTACCCAGCGCCGGCGTGAAGCGCGCCGCGTCGGTGCTGCCCAGATTCAGGCTGCCGATCACGCGGCGGTTGCGCAGCAGCGGCACCTGCGCAATGCTTTGCAGGCCGGCCGGCGCGCCGGGAAACAAGTCCTGGTGCAGGCCCGGCACATACGGACCCAGGAGCGGCTTGGGCGGGCCGGTCAGTGCCTCCCGGCGCGCGGGGACAAAGCCGAGCGCGTGTTCGCTGTCGACGAAAATCAGTTCGGGAAAGGCGGCAAAATCGACTCCCAGCTTGTCCATCACGGTGTGGATGTCGTCTTCCTTGTCGACCAGCGACAGGGTGACGATGTCGAGGTTGGAAATCGCCGGCAGGCTGCGGAAGATGGTGCCGATCAGCTCGGGAAAGGTGCCGGCGCCGACGATCTCCAGGTCGAAGGCCTGGTGGCGGCACATGATCGAATGATTCAGTTCGGCTTGTTCGATCAGGTAGGCCAGGCGCGCGTGCAAGGACGCATTTTCGGCTTCCAGTTCGGGCGGCGAGACAAGCTGGTCGGACATGGCGCTCCTGACAAATATCGATAAACGGTGAATTTTCACCAATTATCGCAACCTTACGCCAAGTTGAGCCGCTTGGAAACGAAAAAAGTTGTCGGTAGATACTTTTTTTGTCTGAAGAAAACGGCCTAGTCGAATGCCAGGTGGCCGTCGACCGCTTGCCCGACCGAAATCTTTGTACCGGCGCCGCCGCTGACGATGCAATTCATGCCCACGCAGACGGCGTCATCGAACCGCGGTTTGCGCCGGTACGCTTGCAGCACGTCGAGCGGATCGGGGCCGCGTACGCCGGTGGCCTGGTCGATCGACGGGATCGGGCAGCGCGGGCAGGGTTTGACGGGCTTGATGACGGCGGCGCCGATTTCGAACTGAGCGACGTAGTCTTCTTCGAAGCCTTCCAGGCCGGCCACCACCAGGTTGGGGCGGAAGCGGTTCATCGGCAGTGGAGAACGGCCGGCCTTGTGCAGGTGGGCGTTGATGTCGTCGAGCGAGGCGGCGCCGATCACCAACAGGGGGTAGCCGTCGGCGAAGCGGCTGGGCGCCCCGGCCCCGCCGGTATAACGGTGGCCCGTGTAGCGCTCGGCGCCGGGGGCGAAGCGCACCAGCCGGCACGGCACGCCGATGGCCTGGCTGATCCAGCGCGCGGCCGGCTCGCCGCAATCGCAGGCGTCGACGCTGTCGTCCCACACCGTCACGCGCACGGTCGGCGCGCCGCGGTCTTCTTCGTAAGGCAAGGAAAATGGCAACTGGCCCGGCATCGACAGCATCAGGGCCTGCTCCATCAGGGCCGGCTGGACCAGCGCCATTCGCGGATATTCGCGCTGGCTCAGAAACTGGCCTTGGCCATCGACCACCATCCATTCGCGGTCGGCCACCTGCCCGGTCGACAGGCCCGACGGCGTCAGGGTCGCTTCCTGCAGTTCGATGCCGGCGCAGGATTTGATGGGATAAATGGTCAAGCTGGAGACGGAAGCCATGGCGGTCGCGGCAGTAATAAAGCGCCAGTATCGCAGTTCAATGGCAAATGCGCCGCCGCGATTCCGCTGGGAATGTCGCCGCCTGTGGCCCGGCACGCGGTAACATCGCTGTTTTACTCACCTTGCCAGGGGACGAACCGTTCATGCAAACCCCACCTGCTTCCCCACAACGCTGGGTTGTCATGGGCGTTTCCGGCTGCGGCAAGAGCGCCGTCGGACAGCAGCTGGCCGACCTGCTGCAGGTCGAGTTCGTCGAAGGCGACGCCTGGCACAGTCCGGCCAGCATTGCCAAGATGGCCGCCGGCATCGCCCTGACCGACGCCGACCGCGCCGACTGGCTGCAGCGCCTGCGGGAGCGCATCGCCGCCGCGCGCGCCGCCGGCGTCGGCCTGGTACTGGCCTGCTCGGCCCTGAAACGCCGCTATCGCGACCTGCTGCGCCAGGGCGATCCCGCCCTGTGCTTCGCCCACCTGGACGGCGCCCCCACCCTGATCGCCCAGCGCATGCACGCGCGCACCGGCCACTTCATGCCGCCGTCCCTGCTCGAAAGTCAACTGCGCGACCTCGAACCGCTCGAACCCGACGAGTGCGGCATCCGCCTCGACATCGCCAAATCAACCGCAACGCTGGCGCAAGAAACTGCCGATTTTCATCAGCAATAAAAAAAGGCGCCTAAGCGCCTTTTAAAAAATGCAAACCACCAAGTCACTCCCCGAGGCGACGCATGATCCGAATCGGGTCTACGTCCAAAAATCATCCGGCTCCGCCGGTAATGCCGTTCAGTTAAGCACGCTCGGCCCGAGCGCCCGTGAGATTTGCATGCATGGGACAGTCACCCTCAGGTGCCAGACCCCCAACAAATAGCCGCCCGGATCCTCAGCAGCAGGGGGACTGGCGCCGCAGGTGCCTGTCCCATTGGGTGCGCACTCACGCCTTAACTGAACACCATTACCGGCTCCGCCGGTGATTTTTGCCTGACTGGTTCTGCGCCGCTAAGCCGCTTTTCCTTGGCCTACTGACTAGAACAAACAAAAGTAGGGGTGTACTTTTGTTTGCTAAACATTGAATAGGAAGTTCAGCACATCCCCATCCTTCACCACATACTCTTTCCCCTCGGCACGCATCTTGCCCGCTTCCTTGGCGCCCGCCTCACCCTTGTAGGCGATGAAGTCGTCATAGGCGATGGTCTGGGCGCGAATGAAACCGCGCTCGAAATCGGTGTGGATGACGCCGGCCGCTTGCGGGGCGGTGTCGCCGATGTGGATGGTCCAGGCGCGCACTTCCTTGACGCCGGCGGTGAAATAAGTCTGCAGGCCGAGCAGCTTTTGGGCGGCGCGGATCAGGCGGTCCAGGCCGGGCTCTTCCATGCCCATGTCGGCCAGGAAAGCGCCCTTGTCCTCGTCGTCGAGGTCGGCGATTTCCGCTTCGATGGCGGCGCAGATGGCGACGATCGGCGCGTTCTGCTCCTTGGCGTAGGCGGTCAGCTGGTCCAACAGCGGGTTATTCGTAAAACCGGTGTCGGACACGTTGGCGACGAACATGGCCGGTTTTGCCGTGATCAGGCACAAGGTCTTGATGATGGCCATCTCGTCGGCATCCAGGCCCAGGGTGCGCACCGGTTTGCCTTCGTTCAGGTGCGGCAGCAGGCGTTCGCAGATCGCGACCAGCTTGGCGGCATCCTTGTCGCCCGAGCGGGCCTTTTTATTTTCGCGGTGGATGGCTTTTTCGACGGCCGCCATGTCGGCCAGCGCCAGTTCGGTCTGGATGACTTCGATGTCGTCGAGCGGGCTGATCTTGCCGGCCACGTGGATCACGTTGTCGTCCTCGAAACAGCGCACGACGTTGACGATGGCGTCGGTTTCGCGGATGTGCGACAGGAACTGGTTGCCCAGACCCTCGCCTTTCGACGCGCCCGCCACCAGCCCGGCGATGTCGACGAACTCGACGATGGCGTTGACCATCTTTTCCGGCTTGACGATGTCGGCCAGCGCCTGCATGCGTGGATCGGGCACCTCGACGACGCCGACGTTCGGCTCGATGGTGCAGAACGGATAATTTTCAGCCGGGATACCGGCCTTGGTCAGCGCATTGAAAAGGGTGGACTTGCCGACGTTGGGCAAGCCGACGATGCCGCATTGGAGACTCATGGGAAGACTTTCTGATTCGATTGGCGGGACCAGACGTCATCGCCAATCCCAAACCCCATATTGTAACCGCGACCGCCCTGCCCTGCCGCAAAAATAGCCACTGCCAGCGCGTGGTTGGCTTGGCGGCGATGTTGATTCTGCGCCGCGAACAAAAAAATCAAACGCAGGAATCGCGCCTGACCGCTGCTTGCAGCGGTTTTTAGGCCGGCATTAGAAAACGCGGGACGGCGACACGCTGGCGGCGCCGCCTTCGATCAATGGCGCCATCTTTCCCCAAATGACAGGTTCGATCTGCGGCCGGTAGTCGAGCGCTGCTGCGCACATGCTGTCGATGATGTCGGCCGGCGCATCGACCAGGCAGTGCTGCTTGCCGAATTCGATCAACGCTTGACGTGTCGGCCACGACTTGGACTTGTTCATCTTTAAGGCCAGGGTATCGCGCGGCAGATACACCGTCGTGTTGACAAGGTCGTACTGTGGCGACAGCGACGCATCGCCGGCATCGGGGTGGGTGTAGAGCAGGCCGAAATTTTTAAGATGGGCGTCGCCGTTACGCAGCACGACGGACAACACCAGCGAACGGAAAAATTCACCGAGCGCGCGGTGTCGATACTGCGGCGCCGTGAACGCGGCGATCGCCTTGGCCACCATTTCATAACTGCTGTCGTATTTCTCGTGGTTTTGAAAGCCCATCAAGGAAGTCATGTCCTCGAAGCCAAGGTAGCCGCCTTGCCCGTCCAGATCGAAGCGCTCGACCACGAACAAGCCACGGTCGTCCGACAGCCAGAATTCAGGCATGTTCAAGCCGGCGTTTTTGGCAATGCTCATGCAGTGAAATTCGTTTTCCGCCAGATCCGCAAAATCGTCGCCCGCCGCCTTGATGATGAGATTCCTGTCCTTGACGATACTTTTGACGATCACATCGTCGCCGGCGTGTTGTTTTTTCTCTGGTATCAACACTTTCGGTTGCACCCCGGAGATGCCGGACATTTGCGCGTATTTCAGCGCCAGCGATTCGAACAAGGCCTCACTGCCTGGATAGCTCAGGATGTCGCTTAAACTTTCTCCTGCATCGACCGGCTCGCTGTCAGCGCCCTCGATGCGGCACTGGACCCGGCCGATCATGTCGCGCCCGGTCAACGCCAGCAGATTGAAATCGTCGAGCTTCATGGTTTTGCCGAAGGATTGCCGCATCCAGTCGAGCAAATAGCCTTCCGGCAGATTTTGCCGCATGACCCCGGGCAGGATATTGGACGCATAGCTTTGCGCCCGCAGCGGCATGGTCAGGGCGATCTCGCGTGCGACCTGGTCGGTATCGTAATTGAACACGATCTGCGACTCGCGGCTCAGACGTCCGGAGTAGCCCTGCGGCACCGACACCAGCATGTTGCGGATTTTGACAATGTCCTGTTTGCTGCGAAGTTGCGCCATGGCTGCCTCGGATCACGACGGATAATGACTAATCATCGCGGAACATTGCTGGCAGATCGGCCTCGGTCGGTCGACCTTTGCCGGGTGCAATGGTAACGGTCAGATCGAGCGCACGTGCAATACGCAAAAGCCGCCGCAAGCCGATATCGGTCTGGCCCGCAAAAAAGCTGTTCAAGGTGCGGCGGCTGATCCCGGCAGATTTCGCCAGCGACTCCTGCGTCATGTTCCGTTCCGCGCGTCTCAGTTCAATCACCCGGATAAGATCTACAATGTCCATGTGCAGAGTATTGCACAATTTATTCATTTTTAGCTAAATCGTGCAGTATATTGCACAAATTTCCCTAGATGGATCGTATCATGGTGCTGTCGGGGTTTGCCAGAAAAGCCGCGAATTCGTCCCGTAAACGCCCGCCTTCGCCGATGGCGCGCTGCCAGGCAGCGATGCGGGCATCGTGATCGAGCCCGTGAAACGTGAAATCCTTGCGGTCGGGCAGCTTGGCGCGCGGCAGGGTTTGCAGGAACTGCCGCGATGGCGCGACGATCAATACGTTGTCGAGCCAGTTGCGTTGCGGGCCGCGGGCGGCGCGCCGCCACGGCAACGACTTGTCGAGCCAGCCTGGAATGATGTGCTCGCCAAAGTGGGGATACAGCACGATGTCGCCGGCCTGGCGCGCGTATGGCAAGGCCAGGTGGTAGTCGCTGATGCCGCCGTCCCAGTAGTGGCCGGGCGGCGCCCCTGGTAAATCGCGCACCGGTTGCATGATCAGCGGCAGGCTGCCCGAGGCCAACAAGGCAGGCGCCAGATTGTCGGCGTCGAGGTGGGCGAAATGGGTCGTAAAATCGTCGAAACGCTGATGCAGCCAGCCGGCGCCGCCGCGCGCATCGCCCAGCACCACCCGTTCGACCATGCGGGCCAGCGCGCGCCGCCCGGTCAGGTTGCGCAGCGCGGCGGCGGCAAACCCGCGCATCTCGGCCCGTCTGCCGACTGGGCCGGCCAGCGCGCCGATGCCGCGGTTGGTGATCAGGTGCAGGCGATAATCGCGGTTGTTTAATATGTCGTGCTCGTGGCCGCCGATAAAATTGGCAAGCAGATCGCGGCAGACGGCATCGATTTCGGACTGCGACGGTTTTGCCGTGTAGCGCTGGTTGCTGTAGAGCTGGCCGAGGCGGGCGAACGCCGCCACCGGATCGCGTTGACAGGCCGCCGCCATCCGCCAGGCGCCGATCGAGGAGCCGATCAGGGTACGCGCACGGGGAGACCCCGGCAGCCAGCTGCCGAAGACAAATTGGTCGAGCGCCTGAAAAATCAGGCCCTTGGCACCACCGGCGGCGCCGGGAATGATGCCGATATCGGCCGCTTGCAGCCCGTTCGCGCGGATACGGGCCAGCGCCAGTGGCCCGGCGTGAAAAGTCAGAGAACTCATGGTGAGATTATCGCATCGGGCGCTGCCAGCTGCTGCGCCATGCATATTCGAAACTAATTGCCCCGAGAAATTAATTAAACTAAGCTCGTTTTTTTGTTCAATGAGTTTCCCATGCATTATTTCGCCCCGCAGTGCCTTTTGTCTCGCTTATTCATGACCATCGCGTTGATCACGGCCGTGCCCTTGGCCGGCGCCGCCGACCTGACCTTGACGCCGGCGGCCGGGCCGCATGCGGTGGGCTTGCGCGTGATTGCCCAGGCCGACGCGAGCCGGGTCACCCTGGCCGAACCCGACGCCTTCGGCAACAGCCGCCATCCCGAGCGCGCGCGGCCAATGCAGACGCTGGTTTGGTATCCGGCGGCCGCTGCTGGCACGCAGGTGCAATATCTCGATTACATGAAAACCGCTTTGACGGAGAACGACGCCGCCCGGCCGGCGGCGGAATTGGCCAGGGAAGGTGCTTCTTTGCTCACCGGAAACGCAGCCGCCCGCGCGCGCCTTCAGCACAGCATGCTGGCAACGCGCGACGCCGCCCCGGCGGCGGGCAGCTATCCGGTGATTATCTACGCGCCCAGTTTCGCCGCCCCGGCCCATGAAAATGCCGACCTGTGCGAATACCTCGCCAGCCATGGTTATATCGTGCTGGCCAGCGCCAGCCGCGGTCCGCGCACCGCTGTCATGACCGACGACCTCGAGGGGGTGGAAGCGCAGGCGACCGATATCGCCTGGCTGAGCGGGTTTGCCGCCACCGTTCCCGGCGCCGACCTGCGCCAGGTGGCGGTGGTCGGGTTCAGTTGGGGCGGCCTGGCCAACGTGTTCGCCGCGGCGCGCTCGGCGCGCATCAAGGCGCTGGTCAGCCTGGACGGTTCGGTGCGCAGCTATCCACAATTGATTGCCGCCGCCACCTACGTGACGCCGGCCAGCGTGGCCGTGCCGATGTTGTCGATCGGCTCGGCGCCGCAATCGATCGAGCGGCTCAACGAGCGCGAAAAAAGCACCGCCAGCAGCTTTTTGAACAGCATGAAGTTTTCCGACGTTTATCTGGCGACCAATATGTGGATGGAGCACATGCACTTCGCCGGTAGAACCTTGCGCATTCAAAGCGACGACGGTTTCAAGGACTACTCGCGCGACGAACTGGCGCTGGCGTCGACCTGGAACGCCCGCTACGTGCGCGCCTTTCTCGACGCCTATCTCAAGCACGACGCGCCGGCCAAGGCCTTCCTCGGCAATGGGCCGGTGGCCAATGGCGTGCCGAAACACATGATGGCGATGACGGTGCGGCCGGCCAAGGCCGTGGTGCCGTCCGAAAGCGCGTTCCTGGAACAGTTCAACCGCCGCCGGCAGCAGGACGCCGTGCCGATCTTCGAAGCGATGCGCAAGGACCAGCCAGGGTTCACCCTGACGCCGATCCAGCTGAACAACTGGGGTTACGAATTATTGCGGGCCAAGCCATCGCAGCCGCGCGGCGCCATCGAGCTGTTCAAGCTGGCCATTTTTATCGAGCCAAAATGGGGCGACGTGCACGACAGCCTGGGCGAAGCGTACGAAGCGGCGGGCGAAAAAACGCTGGCCATCGCCGCCTACCAACAGGCGCTGGCGCTCGATCCATCGCAGGCAAACTCGGCGCAACGTTTGAAAGTGTTGCGCGCGCAATAAAACATCGTCAGGCGGTGTGCAGCTGCATGGTGGCGGCGTCGAACTTGCCATCAAAAACCAGCGGCAGCACCCGTAAGGCTTTGTCGATGGCTTCCTCGATCAGCGATTGCTCTTCCTTGCGCGGGGGTTGCAGCACGAAATCGGCGACCGCTTGCTGTGTATTGCGGCTACGCGGATGGCCGATGCCGATGCGCAAGCGCCAGTAATCCTGGGTGCCCAGCGCCGAGGTGATGTCCTTCAGACCGTTGTGGCCGCCGGATGAACCGCCTTTTTTCATCTTGACGGTGCCAGGGGACAGATCGAGTTCGTCGTGCACCACCAGGATTTCATCCGGGTTGATTTTATAAAAACGCGCCAGTTGGCCGACCGACAGGCCGGAGCGGTTCATGAAAGTGAGCGGCTCGAGCAAAAACACATCGTTGCCGCCGATTTTGGCTTTTCCCACCTTGGCGTTGAAACGCGATTCGTGCTGCAGGCGGCAGCCTGGCAGGCTGTTGGCAAGGTTGTCGACCAGCCAGAAGCCGGCATTGTGGCGGGTTTGTTCATATTCGGGGCCGGGGTTGCCGAGGCCGACGATCAGGCGGATGGACATATCAGATAATTAGGAATACAAAAGGTGCAGAGTAAGGCAAAACGTGCAAATGAAGTGCTTCCTGAAATACAGCGAAAAAAAACCCGCCGGGCCGGAGCCGAGCGGGTTTTTTATTTACCGATGAAGAATTACTTCTTCTTGGCATCCGCTTCGGCTTCGGCGGCAGGCGCTTCGGCAGCAGCTTCGTCCGACACTTTACCGGCTGGGATGGCAGCGGTGGCAACGGTTTGGTCGTCGCCGTGAGCAACAACGGTCACGCCTTTAGGCAGGGTCAGTGCCGACACGTGGATCGAATTGCCGACTTCGATGTTGGCCAGGTCGACTTCGATGAATTCCGGCAGATCGGCTGGCAGGCAGGAGATGTCCAGATCGGTCAGCACGTGCGAAATGACAGCACCGCTCAGTTTCACCGCAGGCGAGACGTCGGCGTTGATGAAGTGCAGCGCGACTTTCTTGTGGATCGGCTGATTCGAGTCGACGCGCTGGAAGTCAGCGTGCAGCACCAGTTGTTTAAAAGCGTGCATTTGGAAGTCGCGCAGCACGACTTGCTGGCTGGCGCCGTCGATTTCGAGGTCGAGGACCGAACCGTGGAAGGCTTCTTTCTTCAGCGCGTGGTACAGCGCGTTGCCGTCCAGCGAGATCAGTACGGGAGCAGCGGTGCCGCCGTAGATGATGCCAGGCGTCTGGCCGGAATTACGCAGGCGGCGGCTCGCTCCGGACCCCTGCAAAGTGCGATTAAAGGCGATAACTTTCATGTGTTGCTCCATTAAGTGCGGGACTGAATTGTCCCGCGGTTGAAACGCCCGCGACCAGGCGTTTCCAAAGTCGGCCACTGGTATGTTGTGACCGATAAAACTGTGAATTACTTAAAACGGCAACGGCGCCCTGGCTGTGGCCGGGGCGCCGCGGGGAACCAAAACAGCGGTTCTTAGTCGATAAACAGGGAGATCACCGAATCTCCCTTGATGATGCGTTTGAACGTTTCAGCCAGCAGCGGCGCGCACGACACCTGGCGGATCTTGCCGCAGGCGGCAGCGGCAGGCGACAGCGGAATCGTGTCCGTCACCACCAGCTCGTCGAGCGGCGAGGCGGCGATACGGTCGATCGCCGGACCGGACAGCACCGGGTGGGTGCAATACGCCACCACTTTCTTGGCGCCGCGCGATTTGAGCACTTCGGCTGCCTTGGTGAGCGTACCGGCGGTATCGACCATGTCGTCCATGATGACGCAGTTGCGCCCTTCGACTTCACCGATGATGTTCATCACTTGCGACACGTTCGCCTTCGGGCGGCGCTTGTCGATGATGGCCAGATCGCAGCCGAGGCGCTTGGCCAGCGCACGGGCGCGCACCACGCCGCCGACGTCGGGCGAGACCACCAGCAGGTCGTCGTAGTTTTTCTTTTGCAGGTCGCCCAGCAGCAAGGGCGATGCGTAGATATTGTCAACCGGGATGTCGAAAAAGCCCTGAATCTGGTCGGCGTGCAAATCCATGATAAGGACGCGCTCGACACCGGCTTTTTCCAGCATGTTGGCGACCACTTTGGCCGAGATGGCCACGCGCGCCGAACGGGGGCGGCGATCCTGGCGGGCATAACCGAAATACGGGATGGCGGCGGTGATGCGGCCGGCGGAGGCGCGTTTCAGGGCATCGACCATCAGGATGATTTCCATCAGGCTGTCGTTGGTGGGTGCGCACGTCGATTGCAGAACAAAAACGTCTTTACCGCGGACGTTCTCGTTAATCTCGACCATCACTTCGCCATCGGAAAACTTCGATACCACTGCCTTGCCGAGGGGGATGCCGAGATTTTTTACGACTCCTTCCGCCAGCGCCGGATTAGCGTTGCCGGTAAAAACCATCAGGTTTTCGTAAGCCATGGGAGTCCCAAGAGAAAATACGTTGAAGGCTTGATGTAACGCCAGTCCACTGAAAGCCGACTGCCGCTGTACTAAAGAGTGGCCCGAGCGCGGGTCCGGCGATCTTGGCGGCTGGACGCGAATGGCGCATCGACAGTCCGACAAAATGAATGGCAGGGGAACAAGGATTCGAACCTTGGTATGCTGGAATCAAAATCCAGTGCCTTAACCAGCTTGGCGATTCCCCTACGCAACTGCTTGCTTGTCGCAATGTAGGACGCATTGTATCGTCAAACATCACGCCAGGCCAAATTCTATTCGATAACACCATCAATTTGCAACTGCGCCAGCAGCGGATGCGCTTGCAGTGAACCGGCGATAAACGCACGCCATGTCGGCGGCACTTGCGCCAGCACCGCGCGGGCTGCGGCTTCGTCGGCAAACGCGCAAAACACGCATGCTCCTGAACCCGTCATCCTGGCGTCGCCGTATGCCCCGAGCCATTCGACCGCCTCGGCTACCGGCGGGAACAAGCGCGTTGCAACTGCTTGCAAATCGTTTTTACCAAACCCCTTGAGACCGCTTTCTGTCTTCAGGTGTCTGGAAAAGTCCGTTATTCTGACCGGTTTCGAGTCCCTTGTCAAATCATCGGCGCAGAAAATTGATGCGGTCGGCACTTCGATACCGGGAGCGATGACCAGGTAGCAGCAGTCGGGCGTGGCGACCGGCTGCATGCGCTCGCCCACGCCTTCGACGAAGGCATTGCGGCCGAATACAAAAAACGGGATGTCGGCGCCCAGCGGCAAACCCAGCGCCATCAGTTCGTCAGTCGTAAAACCCGCCTGCCACAGGTGATTGACGGCCATCAAAGCGGTGGCGGCGTCCGACGAGCCGCCGCCGAGTCCGCCGCCCATCGGCAAGCGTTTGACGATACCGACGTCGACGCCGGGCGGCAGCGCGCCATGTTTTTCACGGTAGGCCGCCTGCAACAGGCGCAGCGCACGCACCACCAGGTCGCTCTCGGCGGGCACGCCCGGCAGATCGCTGGTGCGCACGATCAAGTCGTCGCCGCGCAATTCAAAATCGAGGCTGTCGCCGTAATCGATCAGCTGAAACACCGATTGCAGCAAGTGGTAACCATCGGCGCGCCGTCCCGTGACATGCAAAAACAGGTTGAGCTTGGCCGGCGCCGGGCAGTTGCGCAGCGATCGCAATGCATGCACGCCCATGTCAGCCCTGGCCGTCAAGCACGATGCGGATCGCCAGTTCCTCGGCGTTGCCTGCCCCATCGCGTTCGGCGTCGATGCGCTTGGGCGCGGGCCGCCCGTTTGCATCGTTTTGCCACGAAACAAAGCGCAAGCGCCAGCCATCGCGCGTGGTGACAGTGTTGTTGGCGGCCGAGGCCACAAAGCGGCTGCCGTCGGCGGCGGCGGCATAGCCTTGCAACCAGTCACGCAGGCCCGACACCGGCAAGGTCCAGCCCAGCGATGCGGTGGTCAGCGATTCGAGGTCGGGCGCCACGCGCGGCGCCTTGTCGGCCTGCACCAGGGTCGCCGACTCGGGGGTGACGGTGATGGTGGCGATGGTGGCCATCGGCGAGGACAGGGTGACGTCGAGGCGGCTGGGGGTTTGCACCCAGGTGAACTTGCCGGTCAGCGATTCCGGCGTGCCATTGTGCTTGTAATTGACGGACAGGCGGCCGCTGGTGTCGAAGTTGCTGCGGTAGGGGGCGATCAGGCTGGCGGCGGCGCCGCTTTGCTGTGGCGGCGCGACAGTGGCGCAGCCGCCCAGCAGCGCGGCGCACAGGCCCGCTGCGATGAGGTGATTGACGTGCATTGGTTCTCAGGTTCTCGCTATCGATTCCGGCTCGCTCACACGTCGGTGCGCAGGCGAGCGAGGGTGTTTTTCAGGGCGTCGTTTTTTGGATCCTTGCTTTTCGCTTCGCGCCACAGCTTGCGGGCATCGGCTTGCTGGCCCTTTTGCCATAGCACCTCGCCGAGGTGGACGGCGATTTCAGGATCGTTGCGCAAGGCGTAAGCCTGGCGCAGCTGCTTTTCGGCCGCGCTCAGATTACCCATACGAAATTGCACCCAGCCCATGCTGTCCATGATGAAGGGATCGTCCGGCGCCATTTTCAGGGCTTTGGAGATCAGCTCGAATGCTTCCGGCAGGCGCACGTTGCGCTCGGCCAGCGAGTAGCCGAGGGCGTTGTAAGCATGGTGGTTGTCGGGCGCCTGCGCCATCACCTGGCGCAGGGCTGTTTCCATTTCCTCGAGGTGGCCGGTTTTTTCGGCCAGCATGGCAAAATCGTACAGCACGTCGGCATTGCTGGGGAACTTGGCCAGGCCCGCCTGCAGCAAGGCATACGCCTCTTGCGTGCGGCCGGCGTCGCGCAACACCTGGCCGTTGGCCAGCAATACCTGGGCCTGTTCGGCCTCGGTCGGCGCCGGCAACGCGGCCAGCAGCTTTTGTGCGCCCGCCAGATCGCCGCCCTTGCCCATCAACTGGGCCCGTTTCAGCTGAGCGCCAAACCAGCCGCGCTCGTCTTCGCCGATGTTGTCCAGCCAGGCCAGCGCGGCCTTGGTGTCGCCGCGGTCGTCGGCCAGTTGCGCCAGCAGGGTGTAGGCGCGCGCGGTGTCGGTCTCGCCATCGGCCTGCTTGCCGGCGCTCTCGGTAAACCGTTTGAGGTAGGTTTCGGCGTTGGCGCTGTCGTTCATCTGCAGCGACACGATGCCCAGCGCGTACAGGGCGGTCAGGTTATCTGGTTGCCCTTTGAGCAAGGTGCGCAACTGCTCGCGCGCGGGGACGAACTGGCGCGCGCTCACCAGCAAACGGGCGTACGCCATGCGCACTTCGCGGGCGTTCGGATAGGTTTTGAGAAAGCGCGCCAGCAGCGCCTGGGCGGCAGGCTCGTCGGCGCTGACCTGGGCCAGCATCAGCACGGCGATTTCGGCATCGGGCTTGAGCGCCAGCGCCGCCTGCGCCTCCTGCCGGGCACGCGCCTTGTCGCCGCGGCTGAAAGCGGCCTGGGCCAGCACGATGCGCCCTTCCACGCTGGCGCTGTACGGCGCCACCAGGCGTTCGAGCATGGCGTTGGCCACCGCCTTGTCCTTGGCGCGCGCCAGCAGCTGCTGGGTCTGGAACATCAGCAGGCCGCGCTCGGCGGGGCTGGCGTCGGCCAGACGGCTGCGAAAGATCGCTTCGGCCTCGCCGATATCGTCCGACAGCAGCACATAGCCCAGGTAATACTGTTTCGCTTCGTCCGATTGCGGGGCCAGCTCGCGCCACAGGCGGATTGCCGCCAGGGTCGGCTCGCCCTGCTGCGCCGCCAGCGCGATTTCAGTGGCGCGCTGGGCCAGCCGGGGATCGCGCGTCTGCTGCGCGGCGCCCATCATGACGATGTAGGGCTCTTGCCAGTTGCCGTTTTTTAAGTCGATTTCGGCGAGCATCAATTTGTACAGCAGCTCGCTGGTCAGGGCGACGTTGGGCAGCGGCATATCGTCCTGCGCCGCGGCGGGCGCCACGCTTTCCGGCGTGGTGCGCTCGACCGACCAGGCGGGGGTGTCGACCGGCGGCGGCGGCGACCCAGCGGCGCCGCCTGCTTGCGCCCGGGCCGCGGGCGTGGCGCACGCCGTCAACAGGGCAGCGAGAGTTACAATGACGAAAGCGTTTTTCAAGGCAATTCCAAGATGACCCGATTGATCTCAGATTCTACGCGCAACCCAGCTGGCGCGTGCGGCATTGCCGCGCAACACGCAACGCGTGGCGGCAATGCCTGAACTGCCCGAGGTCGAAGTCACCCGGCGCGGCGTCGCCCCCCATCTGGAAGGGCGCCAGGTCAAACGGGTGCTGCTGCGCCGCGACGGCTTGCGCTGGCCGTTCCCCCCTGCCCTGTCCGACTTGCTGGCCGGCCGGCGCATCCTGTCGACGGGCCGGCGCGGCAAATACTTGTTGTTGCACTTTGAACACGGCACCCTGATCATCCATCTGGGCATGTCCGGCCATTTGCGCGTGCTCGATCCGGCCACCGAATGCAAAAAGCACGATCATTTCGACTTGATCGTGCAAGGCCCGGACGGCGAACAAGCGCTGCGCCTGAACGATCCGCGCCGCTTCGGCGCGGTGCTGTGGCATGCCAACGACGACGGCGAACTGGACAGCCACGTGCTGCTGCGCGGCCTGGGCGTCGAGCCGCTGGAGGACGGTTTTACGGGCGAAACCCTGTTTCGCGCCAGCCGCGGCCGCACCTCTCCGATCAAGCAGTTTTTATTGGGCGGCGATATCGTCGTCGGGGTCGGCAATATCTATGCGTGCGAGAGCTTGTTTCGCGCCAAAATCAATCCAAAAACCGCCGCCGGACGCATCTCGCGTGGCCGTTATGACACCCTGGCGCTGGCCATCCGCGAGATTCTCGCCGAAGCCATTGTGCAAGGCGGCAGCACCTTGCGTGATTTTCTTGCGGTCAACGGACAATCTGGCTATTTCCAACAGACATATTTCGTCTATGATCGTGAAGGAGTGCCGTGCCGCAACTGTGGCACGCCGATCCGCCGGATCGTGCAGGGGCAGCGCTCGACGTTTTATTGTGTGAACTGCCAGAAATAACTGGCGCGGGTGAGACATGGTGCAGGATTTTCAACAATACGGCGCATGGCGCCAGGGCGTGGTGGCGGCGCTGGAAAACTACCGGATGTGGGTCAATGCGGCCGAGCTGAGCGACGGCGCCACCGACCAGCGGATCGGCCGCGCCCTGGCGCGCCTGGCCGACGACAAGCTGTCGGTCGCCTTCGTCGCCGAATTCTCGCGCGGTAAATCGGAGCTGATCAACGCCCTGTTTTTCGCCGATTACGGCCAGCGCATCCTGCCGTCGGCGGCCGGCCGCACCACCATGTGCCCGACCGAACTGCTGTATGACCCGGCGCACCCGCCCAGCCTGCGCCTGCTGCCGATCGAAACGCGCGCCAACAACCTCTCGACCAGCGACTACCGCGACGATGCTAGCGCCTGGACCGTGCTGCCGCTGTCGCTCGACGCCGGCGAGCAGATGACGGAAACCTTCAAGCAGGTCAGCCTGACCAAGCTGGTCACCCCGGCGGAGGCGAAAAAATACGGCCTGTACGACGAGGACGATCCCGATGCGCTCAGCACGCTCGACGCGCACGGCATGGTCGAAGTGTCCCTGTGGCGCCACGCCATCATCAACTTTCCCCATCCCCTGCTCAAACAGGGCCTGGTGATTCTCGATACGCCGGGCCTGAACGCCATCGGCACCGAGCCGGAACTGACCCTCAACCTGATTCCGAACGCGCACGCGGTGCTGTTCATCCTGGCCGCCGAAACCGGCGTGACCAAGAGCGACATCGACGTCTGGCGCACCCACATCGGGCCGGGGCGCGGGCGCATCGTGGTGCTCAACAAGATCGACGCCATGTGGGACGAACTGAAAAGCGACGCCGCCAACGACGCCGAGATCGCCCGCCAGCAAGCCAGCGTGGCCCATCTGCTGGCCTTGACCCCGCGTCAGGTGTATCCGGTGTCGGCGCAAAAGGCGCTGGTGGCGAAGATCAACGGCGACATGCCGCTGCTGGAGAAAAGCCGCCTGGGAGAATTGGAAGCGGCGCTGTTCAACGAACTGATTCCGGCCAAGAAGGAGATCATCCGCGCCCAGCTCGACGAGGACATGGCGCAGTTGGCCAGCGCCCAGCAGGCGATGCTGGGCGCGCGCGGACGCGATATCGTCGAGCAGCTGCAGGAACTGCGCAGCCTGCGCGGCAAGAACCAGAGCGTGGTCGCGCACATGTTAAAGCGCGTGGAAATCGAAAAAAAGGAGTTCGACGCCAGCCTGGTCAAATTGCAGGGCACCCGCGCCGTGTTCGCGCGCTTGTCGACCGAGTTATTTACCACCATGGGCATGGACGTCGTGCAGGAAGAAGTCGACGCCGTGCGCGAAGCGATGCAGGCCAGCCGCTTCGCCACCGGCATGCGCGGGCCCGTCAAATTCTTTTTCGAGCAAGCGCGCGCCAACCTCGACGCAGCCGCCGACAAGGTGCAGGAAATCGGCGCCATGATGGAATCGATGTACAAGAAATTCTCGGCCGAGCATGGGCTGGCGCTGGCCTTGCCGATGCTGTTCTCGTTCGACAAATACCGCGCCGAGATCGACGCCATCGAGGCGGTCTACCAAAAGCAGTTCGGCACCACCACCTTGCTGCTGACCGGCCGCGCCGCCCTGATGGAGCGCTTTTTCGACTCGATCGCCTCGCGCGTGCGCAAGACCTACCGGGCCGCCAACGCCGACGTCGAGGCCTGGCTGAAGGTGATCATGGCGCCGCTGGAAGCGCAGATCCGCCAGCACAAGGATCAACTCAAACATCGCCTCGCCTCGATCGGCCGCATCCACGACGCCACCGACAGCCTCGAACAAAAGATCGAAGCATTCGAGACCACCCAGGGCAATCTGCAGCAGGTCGAGGGGCAGTTGCGCCAGCTGGCCGCCAAGGTCGGCGCCGCCCTCGATGCGGCGCCCACCGTGCTGGATGCCGCCGCGTGAACGTTGTCGACGCGCTGGCCGATCCAGGCTTTTCAGCCGCCGTCATCGCCTGGCAGAGAGCCCACGGCCGCCACGCCCTGCCCTGGCAAAACACCCGCGACGCCTACCGCATCTGGCTGTCCGAGATCATGCTGCAGCAAACCCAGGTGGCGGCGGTGCTGGGCTACTACGCGCGCTTTCTCGAGCGCTGTCCGACCGTGCAATCGCTGGCCGAAGCGTCGTCCGAGGAAGTGATGCAGCTGTGGAGCGGGCTCGGTTACTACACCCGCGCGAGAAACCTGCACGCCTGCGCGAAACGGGTGGTGGCCGAATACGGCGGCCAGTTTCCGATCGACCCCGCCCTGCTGGCCGACCTGCCCGGCATCGGCCGCTCGACGGCGGCGGCGATCAGCGCCTTTGCCTACGGCACCCGCGCGGCGATTTTGGACGGTAACGTCAAGCGGGTGTTTGCCCGCGTGTTCGGCGTCGAACAGTACCCCGGCATCAAACCGGTGGAGGATGCCTTGTGGCGGCGCGCGGAGGCGCTGTTGCCCGAGTCTGGTATCGAACGTTATACCCAAGGCTTGATGGACCTGGGGGCGACACTGTGCACGCGCGCCAATCCGGCCTGCGAGCGTTGCCCTTTGCAGAACCGCTGCGTGGCCTACGCCACCGGGCGCACCGCCGAACTGCCGGTGCGCAAACCGTCCAAGGCGACGCCGGAAAAGCGCGCCGCCATGCTGGTGGTGCTCGACGCCGGCCAGGTGTTATTGGAACAGCGCGCCGACAGCGGCATCTGGGGCGGGCTGTTGTCGCTGCCGGAAGTGGACGGCCACGCCGCCGTCGACGTCGCCCTGCCCGACCCTTTATTGTCGGCGCAACGCTTCGGCGCGGTCGACACCATCGATGCGCTGCTGCCGCTGACGCACGGTTTTACCCACTACAAGCTGCATATTCATCCGCGCCAGGTGCAGTTGTCTGCGCGTTCGGCGCCGGTAGCGGGTTTCGTGTGGTGGGACCTGGACAAGATCGGGGCGGCGCCGCTGCCGGCGCCGGTGAAGAAGTTGCTTTCGCAGTTAGCCAGCCCGTCGCTGTTTTAGCAGGGGGACTGGCACGCGCGCAGCGCGGTGCCTGTCCCATTTTGGCTTCGTGGAAAAGCAGGATGTGGCGCAGAGCGAAGAATGGGACAGGCACCCTCGGGTGCCTGTCCCCCTGCTGCCAGCGCCAACTACAACTCGTCGATGGAAAAAATCCTGCGATGCTCGCGAATCGCATACCGGTCCGTCATCCCCGCGATGTAATCGGCGATCTTGCGAGCCTGTTTCGATACGTCGCCGTCAATCACCTGATAATCGGGCGGCAGCAGCACCGGGTCGCGCATGAAGGCGTCGAACAAATCGTTGACGATGCGGCTGGCTTTGACGCGCATGCGGTTGACCTGGTAATGGCGATACAGATTCGCGTGCAGAAAACGTTTCAAGGCCGTCGTCTCGGCCTTCATGCTGTCCGAAAAACGGATCAGCGGCGGCGCGGCGCGCACGTCGTCGATGTTTCGCGGGGCGGCGTCGAGGATCAGGGCGGCGGAGGTGGCGACCACGTCCGCCGTCATCACCGTGATCATGCGCCTGGAGGTTTCGTACAGCGCGCGCCGGCCCGGCAGGCCGGGGTATTTCGCTTCCACTTCGCGATGAAAGCGGGCAAACAGATCGACTTCCATCATCTGCCCCATGGTGATCAGGCCCGAGCGCAGGCCGTCGTCGATGTCATGGTTGTTGTAGGCGATTTCATCGGCCAGGTTGGTCAATTGCGCTTCCAGGCTGGGCTGGGTACGATCGAGAAAGCGTTTGCCCAACTCTCCCAGCTGGCGGGCGTTGGCGTTCGAGCAGTGCTTTAAAATCCCTTCACGCGTTTCGAACATCAAATTCAAGCCGTCGAAGTCGCCGTAGTGCTCTTCGAGCGAGTCGACCACCCTTAAACTTTGCAGGTTGTGTTCGAAGCCGCCGTACTCGCGCATGCATTCGTTGAGCACGTCCTGGCCGACGTGGCCGAACGGCGTGTGGCCCAGGTCATGCGCCAGCGACACCGCTTCGACCAGGTCTTCGTTGATCTGCAGGCTGCGCGCCAGGGTACGGCCGATCTGCGCCACTTCGATCGAATGGGTCAGCCGGGTGCGGAACAAATCCCCCTCGTGGTTCAAAAAAACCTGGGTCTTGTATTCGAGGCGGCGAAAGGCGGTCGAGTGGATGATGCGGTCGCGGTCGCGCTGGAACTCGCTGCGCGAGCCGGCGGCGGCTTCCGGAAAGACGCGGCCGCGCCCTTGCGACGAATGCGCCGCGTAGGGCGCCAGCTTGTCGTCGAAGTTCATGGCGCGCTGCAGGCGGCGATGGTGGCCAGCAGCAGCTCGCGCGGGGCGCCGCCGATGCTGGGCGCACCGAGCGGCTTCAACAAGATGAACTTGATGTCGCCGCCCTCGTTTTTCTTGTCCACTTCCATCAGCTCGAGCCAGCGTTCGGGCGCCATGCGCGGCGCCACCGTCGGCAGGCCGGCGGCCTGCACCAGCGCGCGCACGCGTTCGAAGGCGGCGTCGTCGATATGGCCCAGGCGGCGCGACAGGTCGGCCGCCATCACCATGCCGCAGCCGACCGCCTCGCCGTGCAGCCAGGCGCCGTAGCCCATGCCCGCTTCGATGGCATGGCCGAAGGTGTGGCCGAAGTTGAGGATGGCGCGCAGGCCCCCTTCCCGTTCATCCTGGCGCACCACCTCGGACTTGATTTCGCAGGAGCGCGCCACGGCGTACGCCAGCGCCGCGCGGTCGCCCGCCACCAGGGCGCCGATATTGGTTTCGATCCAGCTGAAAAAGACGGCGTCGATGATGGCGCCGTGCTTGATCACTTCGGCCAGGCCGGCCGCCAGCTCGCGCTGCGGCAAGGTGGCCAGCGCGGCGGTATCGGCCAGCACTGCGCGCGGCTGATAGAAGGCGCCGATCATGTTCTTGCCGAGCGGGTGATTGATGCCGGTCTTGCCGCCCACCGAGGAGTCGACCTGCGCCAGCAAGGTGGTCGGCAGCTGCACGAAGGGCACGCCGCGCATGTAGCTGGCGGCGGCGTAACCGGTCAGATCGCCGATGACACCGCCGCCCAGCGCCACCAGGGTCACCTTGCGGTCGCATTTATGCTGCAACAAGGCGTCGAACACCTTCATCAGCGAGTCGTGCGTCTTGTACTGCTCGCCGTCGGGCAAAATAATTTCCAGCACGTCGCGGCCGGCATCGCGCAGGGCGCGCGTCACCCCTGCCAGGTACAGCGGGGCGACGGTGGTGTTGGAGACGATCGCGACCTGGCGGCCCCGAATGTGGCGGGTGAGCAACTCGGCGTCGGCCAGGACATTGGCGCCGATCACGATCGGGTAGCTGCGCTCGCCAAGATCGACGGTAAGAGTAAGTGGGGACGATTGCTGGGTCATCGATTTGGTGGCCGCCAGAGCCTGCTCGCGCGCAGGCGCGCCGAGCAAGTCCAGCTGGTCCAGAATTATTTGAACCATCGATTGTACGTTAGGGCGGCCGGTGTCGATCACCAGTTCGGCGATCTCGCGGTACAGCGGCTCGCGCTGGAGCAGCAATTCTTCGAGTTTGCGGCGTGGATCGGCGGTTTGCAGCAGCGGCCGGTTCTTGTCATGGGCGGTGCGCTGGAGGATGCTGTGGACGTTGGCGCGCAGGTAGACCACGGTGCCGCCGGCGGCCAGGCGGGCGCGATTTTCGGCCGAGAGGACGGCGCCGCCGCCGGTGGCGAGCACGATGCCGTCCTGGCCGCACAGGTCACGGATGACCTCGGCTTCGCGGCGACGAAAACTTTCCTCGCCTTCGATCTCGAAAATCCACGGGATCGAGGCGCCCGTGCGGGCCTCGATCTCGTGGTCCGAGTCGACGAATCGCTTGCCAAGCTTGCGGGCAAGGATGCGGCCGATGGTGGTTTTCCCAGCGCCCATCAATCCGACCAGATAAATATTCTTGCTTGCTTGATGGGCCACGATGTCTACATGCTATCGGCCCCGCTTACGGGCAACTGAAGGTCACCTTGAACGGGTAGGTTGTGGTTACCGCCTTGGGCGTGGTGATGTTCACATTGAACGTACTCACCAATGCCTTGGTGCAAGGCGTCGGCTGGGTGCTGCCAATGGTAATTGTATGATACGAACCCTGATTTCCACTAATCGTGTTGCCGGTGAGGTCATCGCCGCTGGCCGAATGGGGGAAAATATTTTGGACGGTATCCGGCGCCGCGCCGACCGCGGTGCCGTTGTTGATGTTCGCTATGGAAATCTTGGTACCGAAAGGCATCGGATTGTTGTTCACGTCGCTGATCAGCAAACTGAACACTTTCGACTCGCTGGCGCCGACCGTGCCCAAGTCCGTCTCGATGCCTGGCAAGCGCGTTGCCGAACCGTTCAGATAGACGTTGCTGGCGCTGCTACCGCTGAAAAACAGGGCGGTTTTTTTGAAGATCGTGTTGGTACCATCGGTCGAACTGGCGCAAATGGTGGCAACACCAGGGCGCGTTGCATCGTTCATGCCGACACCGCCGGCCCCGTAATTGTTGCACGGTGTGCCTGGGGTATTCGCGCTGTTCGAGCGCGGGTCCTGGGTGCGGAAATCCACCGAGCAGCCGCCATTGACGGTGTTGCAGCCGCCCTTGTTCGAGCTGCCCACGGCGCCCAGGTTGGTTTGGAACACCACAGGGGTGCCATCCGGCACCGGGTTGCCGAACTGATCGGCAATCAACACGTTGACAAACGCCGCAGGGACGGCAACCCCGCTGTCGTAGCTCAAGCCTTCGAGATTGCTGGCGGTAGTGCTCAGCGAAAACGCCTTTTGCACCGCCAGGCCTGTAGTGACGACGATCGAGTCGGACAGGGTGGAAATGCCGCTTTCGAGCGTCGCCTGGACGCGGAAGGTGGTTGCCTGCGATCCCGAATTGACGGTGGTGATCACTTCGCCATTCTGGTCGGTGGTATCGACTGCCTTGTTGACCGTGACAGCCGTGGTGGTGGTGCCGAATTTGACCAACTGGCCCGCCAAGGGCTTGCCGAAAATATCGAACACCTTGAACTTGAGGGTCGCCGTTTCGGTGCGCGAGATGCCACCCTGGCCCTTGATGACGATCGACTGGTCGACCGGCGTGGCCGAAGAAAACTGTACCGATGCGGCAGCGGGCGAGGCGATGTCGAGGATGGCGCTGGCAGGCGCGACGGCGCCTTGCACGGACGCGCTGATGGTGTCGCGGGTAGCGCACCCAAGGTCGCGGTAGACCGCCTGGGCCGTGCCGTTGGTGGTATTGACGGTAGCGGCCAGGGTGGCTTTGCCAGCGGTCACGCAGGCTGAACTGAGCGACACCGCCAGCTGCTCACCCGTGTAGCGGGCGCCAGCGGCCAGCACATCGACCGACAGGGTGGTGGAACCGTAAGCGGCGATCGCTGCCGGCTGCAAGCTCAATGGCCCCAAGGTCAGCGCGGTGGCGCCGACCGAAAAGGTCGCGCTGGAAACAATACTGGCTCCGCCGACATCGGCGGTGACTGTGACCTTGCCGGCGCCGTCGGCAGCCAGCGATGCAGGCCGCATCGTCACGCTCGCCACACCGCTGGCATCGGTCAGTGCGGTGCCCACCGACGGCGAAAACACCGCCAGGGTGGTCTCGGTGGCAAAGGTGACCAGCGCGCCGCTGACTGGCTTGCCGTCTTTGTCCTTGACGGTCGCCTTGACTACCAGGGGAGTGCCGGCACTGAGCGCATTGACCGCCTGGCCAGCAGCATTGGAGAGGGCCAGCGTAACAGTCGGCAACACCGGCGTTGGCGTGACCGGGGTAGTGGGCGTGGTCGGCGTCACTGTGCTGCCGCCGGTGGTGCCGGCTGAACCGCCGCCGCCACCGCACGCCGCCAGCGAGGCGGAAAACAGGCCGATCGCGGCGTAACGGGCCATGATGGCGGGGGACAGCGATTTTTTCATCGGTTGCATGGTCGATCCAGTGAGAATGGCGCAACCCGCTTCAGAGGGCGGGCCGGGCGGTTGAACTGAGTAATTAACGGGCAGGCGGCGCGTCGGCGACGATCTTCGGCGTCAGGAACACCAGCAGTTCCGTCTTCGAGGTTTCGCGTCCGGTGGTCTTGAACAGGTGGCCGATCAGCGGCACGTCGCCCAGCAGCGGCACCTTGGTGTCATTGGTGCGGTCGGTCTGCTGATAAATACCGCCCAGCACCACGGTGCCGCCATTTTCAACCCGCACCTTGGTCTTCACGTGCTGGTTGTTGATGGCGAAACCGGCCGGCGTGGAGTCGCCCTTGGAATCCTTGTTCACTTCGACGTCGAGCATGACGTTGCCGTCAGGCGTGATCTGCGGGGTCACTTCCAGGCGCAGGTTGGCCTTTTTGAAGGTGATCGAGGTGGCGCCGCTGCTGGTGGCGACCTGG
>JAQGNM010000377.1 GCA_028291845.1 Massilia sp.
CGCTCATAGCGTGGCCTTATATATGTATGAATGCATGGCGAAACCCGCGGCCGCGAAGTTCGATATCGGGCGATGGCATCGGGTCTCGCTCATCCTGCCTCGCGCGCGGCAGGTCCCTTGCAATGTGCGCGGTGTTGGCGCCAAAGCCGCGCGGCGACCTGTACGCCTATTACACCTTCAACAAATTGCCGATCGGCGAAGGGCCTTTGAACAAGCCGAAGCGCTCGATCTCGTCTTCAGGAGGAGGCTCGCAACTCCAGACCCGGCTCGGGGTCCAGTTGAACTGCTTCTTGAGCTTTGCCAGCGACTCCGCCATCTTGAAGGCAGCGAGAACCGGATCGATCACGGGTACGCCGACTTCCTTCTGCACCTCGGCGAAAAAACCGAACTCCATTGTGCATCCGAGAATGATTGCTTCGGCATGGTCCTCCTCCACCGCCCGCTTGGCGGCCTCGATAATGCGTCGGCGCGTCAGCTCCGGGTCCTTCTGGAACTCCTCGACGCCCATTCCCACGGCGCGCATCGACGCCAGATGATCGATCGCGCCGTAGGTGCGTACACGCTCGGTCATTTGCTCGATCCACTTGTGGCGGCCAACGATCACAGAAAACCTGTTTGCCAGATTCAGCGCGATTTGCACGCTGGCCTGACAGGGCGCTACCACCACCGTCTCGCCGGAAATCTCACGCGCATCTTCGAGGCCGGGGTCATAAAAGCAGCCGATTACCATCGCGTCGATCCCGGACTTGGCGGAGTCGCGCGCGATAGCGACGGTCCGTTCGATGATCATCGATTCGTAGGTGCGGTACTCGAGATGTCGCGGTGTAGGATTCAAGGCGAGCGAAACGAGCTCTACTGTTGTCGAAGGCTCCTTGACCGCGTGAAGAAACTGCGCAATCGGCGCGTCCCATTCGTCATGCCCCGCCGGGTTGACCCAGCGTACCGTCACGGATGTTTCCGTTGGCTCGCCCGCAAATTGATGGTGATGGCTCATGTGTACTCTCCTAGGATAAATATCGGGGGCTGTAACAGCCCGGTCCAGCGACGTTGGGACTTCTTACTGCTTCAATCATGGCGTTGCAGTTGCAAGCATCGGTATCGAACCTGCGGCTCCGCGGACCAATAACATTGGCGCATACACCAGCGCCACGAGGGCTTCAGCTTTCTCGACGCGCTCGGGCGTGAACCAGTGTTCTTCGTGCAAGAGGTTGACCGTCCCGATCACCGAACCGAACAGGCGCACGGGCAGATTTAGAACCGACCCGCACCCTAATTGGAAAATCGTTTCGTAATCGAACAAAACACGCTGCACGTCGGCCTTGTCACGGCACAGGAATGGCTGTTGACGCTCGATGACTTGCGCTGCCCATTCCGGATCCGGCTTCGATTTCGTGCCGTTAACCGGGTACTGCTCGGGATGACTGGTCCAGATGCGCCGCGCCGTTAGGTCTGCTCCGCCTTCGTACACCGACAGGGTGCAAAGCCGATAGCCGATCTGCTGCTGGAACGTCCTGGCAAGTTCATCCAGGATGTCCTCAACGGTTGTCGCCTGCGCCTGCGCTTCGACCATACTTCTCATCACATCTGTCATACGTCCCTCTGCTTCGCCGGTTTTATACAAGTCGGTCGGCAAGCACCTTCACCTGGGGAGGTGGAGGTGCCGCCGCCGGGGTGCTTAGAAGTTGTAGCGAAGGTCGAGTCGATAGGCGCGCGGCAATGCCGGCTGTGCGTAGCCGCCGTTCACGAATTCCGCGTTGTATGCATGATCGAGCGCGTTGTTGACGGAGGCCATCAACGACCATTTGCCTTTGCTGTCCTCGATGCCGGCGCGCAGGTTGAGCAAGGTCACCGTGTCGCGGGGCGCGGAGTTTTCCGGGTCCCAGTACTGCTTGCCCTTCGAGATCACATCGGCGCGCATCACCAGCTTCAGTCCATTGCCAATCGGGGTGCGCTGTTGGATTCCCGTGTTCCAGGACAGCTGCGGCACGTAAGGGGCGCGATTTCCGACCAGGGCAGGGTTGACCGCGTACTCCTTGATCGTGCTTTTCGTCACCCCGATGCCGGCATACACGTCCAGCCCGGGAGCGAGGTTCGAGGTCGCTTCCAACTCGCCGCCCAGCAGGTGAATCTTGTCGATCGGAACAAGCACCTGGGCGCCGATATTACCGATGAAGACAAAATACGGGCTGTTCTTGACGGTCGAGTCAAACAGGGCGGCGTTTAGCTGCACCTTGCCGTTGAGGAAAGCCGTCTTGTAGCCGACCTCGAACGAGTCGGTGATTTCTTTGTCGACCTGGTCGTTCACGCCGCTGACGCCAGCCTTGGCTGCCGCGTCGGCGTTGCCGCTTTGGTTGAACTGTCCGCTGCGAAAACCGCGCCCGCCAGACACATAGGCCAGCGACTGGTCGTCGAATTTGTAGCGCAGCGAGACCTTCGGTTGCAGTGCCGAATACGACGCATTCTTTTCGCACAGTGCCGTGGTGGACGTGGTGCAACCGGCTGGTTTGCTGGAGGTCTGGCGCGGATCAACCTGCTGTTTGCGGCGGTCCGAGTCATAGCGCGCGGCAACCGACAGCTCGGTCTGTTTGCTCAGATCGTAGTCGACGTTGCCGAAGACGGCCCAGGCGCGGTTGTCGTTGTCATCGGCGATGAAACTCGTGGTCGGGTTTCTCGGGTCGGTGTAATTTGGATTGCGCTCGAGAATGAGTACGCCTTGCGCATTGTCCGTGCCCGTTGCAGTCGATACGAAGCGCTGCGTTTTCAGATAATAGAGGCCGCCCATCCATCGGACCGACTGGCTGGTCGGGGAAGTGAGCCGCAGTTCGCCGCTATCGCCAGTCACATCGGTGAACTGCGTTTGTGTGCTGTCGAGGGTACCGAACACGTTGCGGCTGGCGGTATACGGAAACTGATCACCGGCGATGTACTCTTTGACGCGGTTGTGGGAGAACACGCCGGTCAGGGTGGCGAACGGCAATGTGTAGTCGAACTTCGCCGTCACTTCGCTCAGGTCGCGCACGTTCTTGCCGGCGTTGTTGGCGCAGAAAGTGCGCGACACCCGGTTCGGGTCTGGCAGTGGGCCGCCAAACGGGTTCACCGGATCGACGAAGCACGGCTTGGCGGGATCGAACAGCACCGGCTGGTACTGGAAGTTCACGGCGCCGCCCTTGGTGTGGACGTAGTTGGTGCGCAGTTCGACCGTGAGATCGTCGCTGGCCATCCATTTGAGCAAGCCCCGGACACTCGAGTCCTTCGAGAAATCAACCTTGCTGTTCAGGTAGGTGTTTTCGAAGACGCCGCCGCGGTCCTTGTAACTGCCGGCCACGCGGAACAGCAGCTTGTTTTCCACCAGCGGACCACTGATGGCGCCCTGGACGGCTTTTTCATCGCCGGAAGCGATACTGGGTTGAACAAAGCCCTTGAAGACGTTGGTCGGCTGCTTGGTGGTGACCACCACCGCGCCGCCACTTGCATTGCGGCCATACAATGCACCTTGCGGGCCGCGCAGCACCTCGACCGACTGAATGTCGAACAGATCCTGGGTGAACTGCTTGCTGTTGAACAGGGCAACGCCATCGATCACCATGGCGATCGGCGCTTCGCTGTTGCGGACCTGGGTCAGGCCGCGCACGGTCATGAATGATGAGCCAGCGCTCTCGGACTGGACGATGGAAACGTTTGGCGTCAAGGCGACAAAATCGCTGATGCCCTTGACGTTGGCGTCTTCAAGTGCTCTTGCCGTAAAGGTCTTGACCGACATTGGTACCGATTGCTCCGTTTCGCTGCGGCCGCGGGCCTGGATGACGACGCGCTGCAAGGTGCTTTCCGTCGTTGCGCTTTGGTCGTCAGGGGTAACTTGATCGGCATGGGCTTGGCAGGAAAGCAGCGCCACCACAGCGGACGCGATTGCAGTTCGTTTGAAACGAAAACCTCGGGTTGACATTCTTGTAACTCCTGTTTTGTTTGAACATGCTGCCTCGCCGATGCGGCGCCAGCGTCTCACGATGACCGCTCGTTTCATGCCGTGATGAAACAGAACAATCGAAGGTGCCAAGAAAGTCTATTAAGTAACCCAGTTTCAATCAATTGATCAGGCGGGTGGCAGGGCAACGTTTTCCAAACGCCGACTACTCGAATGGGTAGCGATCGCCGCCAAATACTTGCACCAGGGCATTGCTTAGTGCCATGCAGACGGGAACGTGCCCTTTGGGGGATGCGCTCTATCTATTGGACTAGGCCGCTGCGCGGCGGGGTGCTGATCGGAGGCTGCGTCAGGAAAATAGCGCGCCCAGTGGTGGCCCGGTAAGCTGTTTTGCGTTCGGCGGCGACCAGCTTGCGGCCCTTCGAGTTGCCGAAATCGAGGCCGTAGCGGATCAGGCGTGGCCAGACAGCTCGCTACCTGCAGCCGTATGTGGCGCCGACATTCTCCATTTAAGTGTTGGAAAAAGGGCCGCGGCTGATGTGCCGGTTGCTCGAATTGCATCGATTGACCGGATAAACGGAAGCAAAGCTGAGTGGTGCAAAAAGATGGGCCAGCATGGCAATAACGTTATTCAATTAAGCCCGATTAATATTGCTGACAAACCGAATGTTTGCCTGACAATGAGCGACGGCACCCCTGTTCGCATGACCAACTGCTTGTTTGAATGTGACTTACCCAAGTACGTTCTGCTCTATGTCGACGAGCCGCAAGTTCCAGTACGGGCATTCCAATCGGCCGGAGAGATCATTCGGGATTGACTCAACAGGTGGGCAGCCACGGGGGCGGTGCCCACAATCCAGCGCAAGTTCATCTGTCGCACGCCTCCTCCCCTAGCCGTAAGCGTTGACCCAGCACCGCATCGATCTGATCGGATGGTTGCTACAAGCCGTGGCGGCGGCCTTGGAATATCGATGGGTCCAATGAATCCAACATCGAACAATCCCTATCGCGGATGAACCGATTGCTCCCCATTGCGCGGGTTCGCCGATCCCACGTTGGATGACGTATCAGCAAGCATGAAGGGGGTGGCGGCTTGAGGCTGGCGCCGAACGGGCGCCCGTCGTCAAGTTGGTTGAGCTCGCTGATGGCCAGGCGCAAGCAGAGTCTTCTGTAGACGCTGATTCGCCTGTGGCGAGAAGTGCGCCGGGCGCGGGAAAAGTCGCCGCCCTGCGAGGCTACACCGTCGTCAACGCTCAGTAAATCAGGGGCGTCCCGCGTTGCCCGAGGGCGCGGCGACCGCATCGATGACTGTGCCGCGCTGATGTCGAGCTACTCAGCATTGACCGTTTAGGGAAAAGGATTGGTTGCGGCAAGGCGGCACTGACCCCGAGGCTCCGTGTCGGAACGGCCGGCCTGACCTTGGCCCCTCGAGACGAATGGCAGGGCGCCCTGGCGCGCCGACATGCGTGCGATCAGGTGCGCTGCGCGCCTCGCGACTTGCGACGGGCCAGGCCCAGGCCCAGGCAGGCGGCGCCCAGCAGGGCAAGGCTCGCTGGCTCCGGCACGGCCGCCGCCTCGGTCAACGTGAATGTGGCAACCAGGCGGTCCGGAAGCACGCCGCTGTCGGTGGCGTTCAAATAAGTGTATTGCCCCGCCAGCGCATAAAACAGGTTAAAGCTGGCGTGATCGCTCGCTGTCGACAAAAACAGCAAGCCGCCATCATCGAGTTTAATCGAGGAAGACGCATAGAGTGTGTTGTCGAAATAGAATCCCGAACCGCTTGGTGGGTAGTAATGGCCGAACTCGGTGCCATTGGGGTTCGGGTACAGGCTGAAACTGGAGGTCGTGCCCATATAGGTCTCGGTTCCGCCGCCGCTGATCGCGGTGTAGGTGCCGTCGCTATTGGCAATGGCGGTCAGGCTACCGTTGCCGAAGCCGTTGGATGTGCTGAAGTTGAAGTCGTAGTCTTTTGTGACGGAGGCGATAGCGCCAGACTGAAAAGCAGTAAAAGCAAGTGCAGCAACAACAGACTTGATCAGCGTATGCATCGTGTTCCCAGGTGATTGAATTATAGCTTTACACCAAGCAATAGCCATGCCCGGTAAGAATGTTTATTATTATCAATAACTTGCGATTTTATAATTAACGCCAGCTACGCAAGTGTAAAGAATCCCGACAGCGGCTCGCCGGACCGACTCGGTCGTCCCGTGGTTCCGCGACGGCATCGTCGCGATAGATCAGGCTGCGGCGGTTGCCGCGAGATGCGTGTTCCCATGCTTTCTCCAACTTCTGCGCACCCTGCACATGCAATCAGGTGGCGCACCAACCCGGCAAGCGACACTGTCTAATGAGCTGGGGAAATTTTTCTATTTCTGCGCAGATCCAAAACAGCAAAATTGTTCTGATAATAATCGTGCGCCCGTCGACGAAAACTATTATCGAAGCTAAATTATTAGCTCGTTGCCATCATTTAATGAGGTTAATTTTTAGCGAGGTATCTATGCTTGCAATGGACTATCGGGGGCCCTACCGGGTGCGCGCCGCGCACAAGCCGGACCCACAAATCGAGCATCCGGGCGACGCCATCATTCGTGTGACGCGCTCTTGCATTTGCGGTTCCGACTTGCACCTGTATCACGGCCTGGTGCCCGACACGCGCATCGGCACCACCTTCGGTCACGAATTTGTCGGCGTCGTCGAAGCGGTCGGGGACGGTGTGCAAAAACTGAAGGTGGGCGACCGCGTGCTGGTGCCATTCAATGTGTTCTGCGGATCGTGCTTCTTTTGCGACCGTGAGCTGTATGGCAATTGCCATAACACCAATCCGCAAGCAACCGCCGTGGGAGGCATCTACGGCTACTCGCATACCGCAGGCGGCTACGATGGTGGGCAGGCCGAACTGGTGCGGGTGCCGATGGCCGATGTCGGCCCCACCGTGATCCCCGCAGATATAGAACATGACGATGCCGTCCTGCTCACCGATGCGCTGCCGACCGGCTACCAGGCCGCTGAAATGGGCGATATCAAGGAAGGCGATACCGTCGTCGTGTTCGGCGCCGGCCCGGTCGGCATCTTTGCCGCCAAGTCGGCCTGGCTGATGGGGGCCGGTCGGGTGATCGTGGTCGACCATGTCGAGTACCGCCTCGACTTTGTGCGCCGCTATGCGCAGTGCGAAATCATCAATTTCAAGGAAGTTGATGACATGGCCTTGCACATCAAAAAAATGACCGACTGGCTGGGCGCCGATGTGTGCATCGATGCGGTCGGCTGTGAAGCGGCCGGCAGTGTTGCGCAAACTTTGACCGGGCGCTACATGAAACTGCAGGCGGGCACGGCCACTGTGCTGCACTGGGCCATCAATTCGGTGCGCAAGGGCGGCAATGTTTCCATCGTCGGGGTGTACGGGCCGACCTTCAACGCGGTACCGATCGGTAACGCGCTCAACAAGGGCTTGACCTTGCGCATGAATCAGGCCAGCGTCAAGCGCCATTTACCACGGCTGATCGAACACATCCGGGCAGGACGCATCAATCCGAAGGAGATCATCACGCACCGCGTGCCGCTCGAAGAAGTGGCCGACGCATACCACATCTTCTCGAGCAAGCTCGACAACTGCATCAAGACCATCTTGATCCCACCCAATGCCGACCAGATCCGCCGGGTCGCGGTCAGCGCATCGCCTTAAGGAGGACAACATGCATACCGATAACGTCAATGGCGGTACCGCGACCGTGCCCGCCAGTACGACCGGCGACGCCGCCAGCCCGCACCTGCACGACCACCTCGTGGCCGATCACCACAGCTTCAAGCCGCTGTCGCGGCCGAAGCGCGACATGTCGCACATCCAGGGCTGGGGCGCCGACCTCGATCGCAAGAACCGGCCGGCGGTGCCGATGGAGCATTCGCCGCCGCGGCTCGACGGCGCGCCGCTCGCCGCACCGGTGCAGCAGCCCGAACGCATCGAGGTGCTGGTCTCGCCCGAACGGCCGCACATCACGCCCCTGTTCGGCACCAGCACACCGCCGAAAGGCCTGTCCGGCATGCTGCGCCGGCTGGCCTTCAAGACCACCGAGAACGATATTCGTCATTTTCTGTTACTGCTGCTCGCCGACCGCATCAATGTCGTCGAGGGCATCGGCGAAGATTTGCTCAGCGGTCACGTGCCCAATGTGCTCGCCGAGATGGGCATCAAGGCCGAGTGGGAACACAACAAGGCCGGCCTGGTGCGCAAGGTGGCCATTGCCGGCGCGGTCGGCGGCCTGGCTTATTACCTGCTCAAGCGGCGTGGCGCCGCGCCGCGGCCCTGATAAAAAAGGCACTAGGTAAAAGGCACTGATTGCGGGAGGCATCGCGCGATGATCATATCGAGGAGAAGTTTTTTGCAACAAACCGTCGCCCTTGCCGCCGCCACGAAACCGTCCGCCGCCACCCAGCATGTGGTACTGCTGGGTGACTCGATCTTCGACAACGGCGCCTACACAGGTGGCAGGCCCGATGTGCTTGCTCAACTGGCGCGGGTATTGCCGCCGGGGGTGGACGTGCAGCCTGCTGGCGCGCGACGGTGCGACGACCTCCAGCCTGGCAGCGCAGCTCGCGCGCTTACCACCAACCGCAACCCACCTTGTCCTCAGCATTGGCGGCAACGATGCCTTGCAGCACCAGGACGTGCTGCAAGCACGGGCCGACTCGGTCGCCGACGGCGTGAATATATTGGCCGATATCGTCGCCCGGTTCGAATCGGCCTACCGTAAAGCGATCGAGGCGTGCGTCGCCTATCGCTTACCGCTGCTCATCTGCACCATCTACAACGGCAATTTCGCCGATGCCGCTTACCGCAAAACCGTACGCAGTGCGGTGGCGCTGTTCAACGACGCCATCATCCGCACGGCGATCGACTACCAGCTGAAGGTGATTGATCTGCGCTCGGTGTGCGCAAAGCCGGAAGACTATGCCAACCCGATCGAGCCGTCGAGCACCGGCGCGGCGAAGATTGCACGCGCCATCACGGCGGTGGTCACCGGATCGGCGGATGAGAATGGCGCTTTTATTGTCGGCTAGCGTGGCAGGCGATCAGGGTCAGTCACTTGAGCTCATTGTCGTGGAACGCAGGCATGGGACAGGCACCCGATGGGAGCCATTCCCCCTGCTGCGTGAGGCGCGACTGCGCGAAACGTAGGGGGACTGGCCGTGCCGCGTTCGGACCGAAGGTGCCTGTCCCATGCTCGCCTTCGTGCTTAAGTGACTGGCATTAGGCACCGACCCCGTGTTTTCGCACGCTGGGCGCACGCGCAAAAAAAAACGCCAACCGCTGCCGGCTGGCGTTTTTTGCATCGATGCCGAAAATTTAAAACTCTTCCCAGTCTCCGGCAACGGCGGGCTGCTTTTCCAGCCGGGGCTTGGGCTGAGCCGCCGCGATCGCCGTACGTTTCGCAGCCACCCTGGGGGCAGGCCGGCTT
>JAQGNM010000381.1 GCA_028291845.1 Massilia sp.
AGCAGCCACTGGTTGGAATTTTGATAGCTGGTCGAAAACGGGAACGCCAGCATGTTGTAGCGCGCCTGGTGCAGTTGCAAGGGCAGGCGCGAGCGCAGCATGGCGCTGATTTTTTGCTGGGCCGCCGCCGAGGGCACGACGATGCGGGTTTCATACGCGTACATATCGTCGAGAAAAAAGTTACCCAGGCCTTGATCGAACAGGTTTGAGCTGGCGGTGCCGCACTGGTTCAATTCATGCACCACCAGCCAGCGCCCCTGCGGATGGTCGCGCCAGGTGTACGCCATGTGGGAAAAGCGCAGCTGGTACTTCGACAGATCCTGGCCGGCGCGGGCGATCAGCACCACTTCGGCGCCGGCTTGGTCGAGCGCGGCGGCGGTGCGTTCGGCCAGGGCCATCGCCTTGGCGAAGGTGGCGGCACTGGCCGGCCTGGCTTCGCAGGCGGTGCCGGCGCGCGCCGGGGCGGCGGCCAGGGCGATCGTAAAGGCCGCCATACTGGCCGCTCTGGCCACCACCGAGAGGGCGCCCACTTACTGACGCTCGGCGACGCGCGAACTGTGCAGCAGGGCGCGGCCGATTTCATTCGGCACGAAAGCGATCACCCGGCCGGCCGTCACCAGCAGGTAGCCGGTCGACAGCGCCACCACTTCGACCGAAGCGCCAGCCACATTCGAGGCGTTGCGCGCCGCCTGGCCCGACAGGCGCACGCTGGCGGTCACGCCGTCGGCGGCGCCGCGCAACACGAGGACGCTGGCGTCGCCCGCCACTTCGACGCTGGCCACCACCACCGAACCGGCGGCGGCGACGGTGAGCAGGCTGCCGCCGATCACCGTGGCCGAACCGTCGGCCACCAGGTTTGACGCGTTCGACAGGTGGGTGCTGCCCTGGGGACCGCCGGGCGCGGCCGCGGCCAGGGTGGTTGCGGCCAGCAGTACGGCCACCAGCAGCGGCTTGAACAGGGGACTTTGCATGCGCATGAGGTTCTTTCGTGGAATTTCGTGGCAAAGGGCGGCGTTTGCCTGCGATGAGCAACCGGTATGCATGGCATGATTGTCTGGAATGCCAGCACCGGCAAGGCGGCGCCGCGAAGTAGCGCGGCGTGATGCCGGGCGTGGCGTTTGATGCCACGCAGTGATTTGCGGAAACATGGTTTGTCCCCTCATGCAATGTGCTGTATTTTACGAGTCTGTTCACTCCGGGCCGACCGCCATGCCACCCAGCCACCCCAGCCAGCCCAGCTCCGCCAACCATTCAAGCACGCTCGATCGCGCTGCGCCGCCGGCGCACGCCAGCCAGTTCGCCCTGCTGGCGCAGAAGCGTTTCGCGCCGTTCTTCTGGACGCAATTTTTCGGCGCCTTCAACGACAACCTGTTCAAAACCGCGCTGCTGGTGATGCTGACCTTCGATGCGCTCAGCTGGACGGCAATTCCCGCCGCCACCCTGAACATCGTCATTCCGGCCCTGTTCATTCTGCCCTACGTGGTGTTTTCCGCCACCGCCGGCCAGATTGCCGACAAATATGAAAAGTCTTATCTGGCGCGCGCCGTCAAGTGGCTCGAGATCGCCATCATGGTCGTCGCCGGCATCGGCTGGTTCAGCCACACCCTGTGGCTGCTGGTGGCGGCGGTGGTCGGCATGGGCGTGCACTCGACCCTGTTCGGCCCCGTCAAGTATGCGTATCTGCCGCAAAATCTGAAGCCCGATGAACTGGTCGGCGGCAACGGCGTCATCGAGATGGGCACTTTTGTGGGCATCCTGCTCGGTGAAATCGGCGGTGCGCTGCTGGTATCGCACAAGCCCTACGGCATCGAACTGGTGGCCGGCGCCACCCTGGCGGTGGCGGTGATCGGCCTGCTGGCCAGTTACCGCATCCCGCTGTCGCCGGCGCCGGCGCCGGAGCTGGTGATCAGCAAGAACCCGTTTGCCGAGTCGATCCGCAACCTGGCTTTTTCGCGCGGCAACGGCACGGTGTTCCTGTCCATCCTCGGCAACTCCTGGTTCTGGTTCTACGGCGCCCTGATGCTGTCGCAATTCCCCGTCTACGCCAAGGATTACCTGCACGGCGACCATGGCGTGTTCGTGCTGCTGCTGACCGTGTTCTCGCTGGGTATCGGCACCGGTTCGCTGCTGTGCGAAAAACTCTCCGGGCGCAAGGTGGAAATCGGCCTGGTGCCGTTCGGCGCGATCGGCTTGTCGGTGTTCGGCATCGACCTGCATTTCGCCAGCCTGGCGTACCACAACACCGCCGCCGTCGACGTCCAGGGCCTGCTGCATCAAGCCGGCGTGCTGCGCATCCTGGCCGACATCGTGCTGATCGGCGTGTTCGGCGGCTTGTTCATCGTGCCGCTGTTTGCGCTGATCCAGACCCGCTGCGACCCGGCCCACGTCTCGCGCACCATCGCCGGCATGAACATCATGAACGCGCTGTTCATGGTGGCTTCGGCGCTGCTGGCGATGGTGCTGCTGAAACTGGGCGCCTCGATCCCGCAGATGTTCCTGGCGACCGCCTTGTTGAACGCCCTGGTGGCCTTGTACATCTTCTCGCTGGTGCCCGAGTTCCTGATGCGCTTCATGGCCTGGCTGCTGATCCATACCATTCACCGGGTCAGGGTCGAAGGGGCCGAGCGCATTCCCGAGCAGGGCGCCGCCGTGCTGGTGTGCAACCATGTCAGCTACGTCGATGCGCTGGTGATCGTCGCCGCCAGCCCGCGGCCGATCCGCTTCGTGATGGACCACAATATTTTCAAGATCCCGTTCGCCGGCTGGATTTTCCGCACCGCCAAGGCGATTCCCATCGCCCCCGCCAAGGAAGACCCGTGGCTGATGGAAAAGGCGTATGTCGACATCGCACAGGCCCTGCACGAGGGAGATTTGGTGTGTATCTTCCCGGAAGGCAAGCTTACGCGTGACGGCGAAATCAACGAATTCCGCGGCGGCATCGCCAAAATCATCGCCCGCAGCCAGGTGCCGGTGATCCCGATGGCCCTGCGCGGCCTGTGGGGCAGTGTGTTTACGCGCGACAAGGAAAATCTGTTCGAACGCGTGTTCACTCGCGGCGCCCGTTCGCGCCTGGCGCTGGCGGTCGGCGCCACGGTGCCGCCGCATGAGGCGACCCCGGAATACCTGGAAGAGCGGGTGCGCGATTTACGGGGCGACTGGAAGTAGGGCGGCTTGTTCCCATGCAGCGCGGCTTGCTTCAATGTCGCGTGCGCTTTTGGCGTGCAAATATGGCAAACCGTCTGCTATAATTTCGCTCTCGTCGGGGCGTAGCGCAGCCTGGTAGCGTACCTGCATGGGGTGCAGGGGGTCGAGTGTTCGAATCACTCCGTCCCGACCATTGGATTTAAAGATCAGGGCCAGCCATTGCGCTGGCCTTTTTCTTCTGCGCAACAACCGCCGCGCTGACTGGTGATGCTGCTGCCGCCGCGTCGGCAATCTTTGTACGTACACAGGGTGCTGGTAACTGGCCCGCCGCGTGGGCAGGAAGCGAACTCGACCGTGCGCTATGCCGCAATTTCGGGCATTATTAGTCAATTTGCCGCCGCGCGGCATACCAAATGTAACAATCAGACGAGCACGCCACGGCCCGGGCCGAGCCCCGGCGATACAGGCGCGCCGTCGAGATGGAGACCTGGATGTCAGCAGCTGTACGTGTTTTACAAGGAAAATTCGGGCGCGTCGCCCTGCTCGATATGGACCGGCCACTGGTCACGCACGGCCATTCGCAGTGCCATGTGCTGATCAAGGTCAGCGGCGAAGACACCTTTTTCACGGTGCGCGACAAGTCCTATCCACTGACCGACCGTACCGCGGTGCTGATCAATTCGTGGGAGCCGCACGCCTATACCCACCACGACCCGGACGCGCCCGGCACCATCATCCTGGCGCTGTATATCGAGCCGCTGTGGCTGGGCGAAATCGAAAAGGCGCTGATCTCGAGCGGCCAGCCGGGCTTTTTCCCGCAACCGTGCGTCGAGCTGTCAGCGCCCATCCGCAAGCTGTCGAACGAACTGGCCATGCAGATGCTGTACGGCGAGCAGTTGAGCGCGGCGCAGCTGGAAACCCTGCTGTCGAACCTGATGATCGGCGTGGTCGATGCCTTTTCCGGATGGCGCAGTTTCGACGGCCTGCGCAAGGCGGAACGGCCGCGCATGCCCGACCCGCGCATCCGCCGCGCCATCGCCTACATGCGCGCCAATGTCGGCGCCGACCTCGACATCGACAAGATCGCCGCCGCCGCCTGCCTGTCGCGCGCCCACTTTTTCAAGCTGTTCCAGCAAGACACCAGCCTGACGCCGAACCTGTACGTCAACGTTCTACGGATAGAAAAGGCCATCGAGGGCCTGACGCAAAGCCGGGTGCCGCTGATCACCTTGTCCGACAGCCTGGGATTTTCCGCGCAGAGCCATTTCACCAGGTTCTTCCAGCAGCACCTGGGCGCCTTGCCGAGCCAGTACCGCAAGGTGGTCGACATCTATGATGATCATGAAAAAAGCAACGAAACAAGCCATGAAGTAAGCGACGACAAAAGCCACAGCAC
>JAQGNM010000386.1 GCA_028291845.1 Massilia sp.
GCGGATCCGACCGTCATCCCTGAATACAGGAACTGGAGGAATTGAGCAAGCATGAATGACCTTGATGAGGAATGTACGATGCGGCTCGGTTATTTCAGCTGCACCCAGTCGCCGTTCTTCACTTCGACCATGCGGAAGGCCGACAGGTCCAGGCCCATGTGGTTCGCCGGGGTCATGTTGAAGACCCCGGTGGTGCCGACAAAACCCTTGGTGGTCTCGAGCGCCGCCCGCACTTTTTCGCGATCGGTGCCGCCGGCGCGCTTGATGGCGTCGACCGACAGGTTCAAGGCGTCGAGCGCGTAGCCGCCGAAGGTCGACGGATCCACCTTGTACTTGTCCTTGTACATTTTGTCGTAGCTGGTGACGATGGCTTTCTGGGCGTCGGCCGCCGGCAGCGCGTTGGCGATCAACAGGGCCGGGGTCGGCAGGCGTACGCCTTCGGCGGCTTTGCCCGACAGTTTCAGGTACTCGTCCGAGGCGACGCCGTGCGACTGGTACATCGGCAGCGCGCTCATGCCCAGCTGGCCGTAATTCTTGGTGACGACGGCGGGACCCTGGCCCAGGCCGAACACGAACACGGCCTGTACGCCCGGCACGCTCTTGATGCGGGTGAGCTGGGCGGTAATGTCGGTGTCTTTCGGGCCGTAGGTCTCGTCGGCCACCAGCGTGATGCCATATTTGGCGGCCACCGTCTGGGTTTCTTTACGGCCGGAGGCGCCAAAGCCGCTGGTTTCCGACAGCAGGCCCACCTTGGTGATGCCGCGCTTTTTCATATCCTCGAACACCTTCTCGGAAGCCATGCGGTCGGTGTGCGGCGTTTTAAAAACCCATTTTTTGACCGGGTCGATGACCACCACGGCGCCGGCCAGCGAAATGAATGGCAGGCTGGCCTTGTCCACCAGCGGGGCCATCGCCATGGTGGCGCCGGTGGTGGTGCCGCCGATCAGGATGTCGACCTTGTCGGACTCGATCAGGCGCTTGGTGAAGCTGTTGGCCTTGGCGGCATCGCTGCCGTCGTCGTAGTGCACCAATTCCAGCTTGCGGCCCAACACGCCACCTTCGGCGTTGATCTTTTCGACATACATCTGCAGCGTTTTCAATTCAGGGTCGCCCAGAAAGGCGGCCGGGCCGGACACGGACAGCACGGAGCCGATCTTGATCGGGTCGGCCGCCATGGCGCCGGTGGCGGCCAGTGCCATTGCTGCGAACAGTACGGTTTTCTTCAACGTCGTGGTAAACATGTGTGTCTCCTCAGGGGTGTGTTGTTATGACTGCGGTGTGAATTATTTATACTTTTTCTACAATGAGGGCGATGCCCTGGCCGACGCCGATGCACATGGTGCACAGGGCGTAACGGCCGCCGGTGCGGTGCAGCTGGTTGACCGCGGTGGTTACCAGGCGCGCGCCGGAGGCGCCCAGCGGGTGGCCGATGGCGATGGCGCCGCCGTTGGCGTTGACCCGTGCATCGTCATCGGCCAGGCCGAGGTCGCGGGTGACCGCCAGGCCTTGCGCGGCGAACGCCTCGTTCAATTCGATGACGTCCATCTGCTCCATCGTCAGGCCGGTCTGCGCCAGCAGCTTTTTGGTGGCCGGCGACGGCCCGAAACCCATGATGCGCGGCGCCAGCCCGGCGGTGGCCATGCCGACGATACGCGCGCGCTTTTTCAGCCCGTACTTGTCGCAGGCTTCGCTCGACGCGATCAACAAGGCGCAGGCGCCGTCGTTGACGCCCGAGGCGTTACCGGCGGTGACGGAGCCGTCGGCGCTGACCACGCCCTTGAGTTTGGCCAGCTGCTCGATGGTGGTGTCGGGGCGCGGATGCTCGTCGGTGTCGAAGCGCTTACTGTCGCCTTTTTTCTGCGGCACCATGACAGGAATGATCTCGCCGTCGAAAAAACCGGCGGCGTGCGCGCTAGCCCAGCGCTGCTGGCTGCGAATGGCAAACGCATCCTGATCGGCGCGGCTGACCTTGAACTCCTTCGCCACGTTTTCCGCCGTCTCCGGCATCGAGTCGATGCCATATTTGGCTTTCATGGCCGGGTTGACGAAGCGCCATCCAATCGTCGTGTCCTCGATTTTCGCGGTGCGCGAAAAGGCGCTGTCGGCCTTGCCCATCACGAAAGGCGCGCGCGTCATGCTTTCGACGCCGCCGGCGATGATCAGGTGCGCTTCGCCGGCCTTGATGGCGCGCGCGGCGATGCCGACCGCGTCCAGGCTGGAGCCGCACAGGCGGTTGATGGTGCTGCCGGGGACCTCGACCGGCAGGCCGGCCAGCAGGCCCGCCATGTGGGCGACGTTGCGGTTGTCTTCGCCGGCCTGGTTGGCGCAGCCGTAGTAGACGTCGTCCACCTGGGTCCAGTCGACCGAGGGATTACGCTCGATCAGCGCGGCGATCGGCAGCGCGGCCAGGTCATCGGCGCGCACGGTGGACAGGGCGCCGCCGAAACGGCCGAAGGGGGTGCGCACTGCATCGACAATATAGGCTTCGGTCATGTTCTGTTCTCTCTCAGGCTTTGGGACGTTTGTCGATCACGCGGCGGGCTTTACCGGTCATGGTGCGCTCGATGCCGTCGACACCCAGCAGGGTAACCTTGGTCGTCACGCCGACGAAGGTCTTGATTTGATATTCGAGGTCGCGCGTCAAGGCGACGATCGCCTCACTGGTCAGGCTCTTGTCGCGCAATTCGCCGTGCACGTCGAGCTTGTCGAGATGGCCGTCGCGGCTGACCACCAGTTGATAATGCGGCGCCAGCGCCGGCATTTTTAAAATCAGCTCTTCGATCTGGGTGGGGAACACGTTCACGCCGCGGATGATCAGCATGTCGTCCGAGCGCCCGGTGATCTTGTCCATGCGCCGCATCGAGCGCGAGGTCGGCGCCAACAGGCGCGTCAGATCGCGGGTGCGGTAGCGGATGATCGGCAGCGCTTCCTTGGTCAGCGAGGTGAATACCAGCTCGCCCTCTTCGCCGTCGGGCAGCACTTCTCCCGTTTCCGGGTCGATCACTTCGGGATAAAAATGGTCTTCCCAGATCACCGGGCCGTCTTTCGATTCGATGCACTCGCTGGCCACCCCGGGGCCCATCACTTCGGACAGGCCGTAGATATCGACGGCGTCGATGCCGGCGCGCGCTTCGATCTCGCCGCGCATGGCGTCGGTCCAGGGCTCGGCGCCGAAGATCCCCACTTTCAGCGACGAGTCGGCCGGGTCCATGCCTTGCCTCTGGAACTCTTCGATGATGTTGAGCATGTAGGAAGGCGTGACCATGATGATCTCGGGCTGAAAATCGCAGATCAGCTGCACCTGCTTTTCGGTCTGCCCGCCCGACATCGGAATGACCGTGCAGCCCAGGCGCTCGGCGCCGTAGTGGGCGCCCAGGCCGCCCGTGAACAGGCCGTAGCCGTAGGCGACGTGCACCATGTCGCCGGCCCGTCCGCCGGCCGCGCGGATCGAACGGGCCACCACCCCGGCCCAGGTGTCGATGTCGTTCTGGGTGTAGCCGACCACGGTGGCCTTGCCGGTGGTGCCGGAGGAGGCGTGGATACGTACCACTTTTTCGCGCGGCACGGCAAACAGGCCGAAGGGATAATTGTCGCGCAGGGTTTTTTTATCGGTGAACGGGAATTTGGCCAGGTCCGACAGCTGTTTCAAATCGGATGGATGCACGCCCGCGGCGTCGAACGCCTGGCGGTAGTGCGGCACGTTCTCGTAGGCGTGCTTGAGGGTGGCCTGCATGCGCGCGAGCTGCAGGGCTTGCAGCTCGTCGCGGCTGGCGCGTTCGATCGGCTCCAGGTCGCCTGGGGATGGACTACGTTGAACCATGATGGTCTCCTCTTGATCGTTCTTGATGTGGGTTCAGACTTCGGCGACCAGGCCGGCCACACGGTGCGATTTGCCGCGGAACAGGGCGATCACCTTGCGCTCCTGGTTGCGCACGGTGATGTCGTAGACGCCGGTTTTACCGGCCATCACCTGCTCGACGCCTTCGGCTTCGAGCACATCGCCGGCGCGGCCGGGGGCAACGTAATCGATGGTGCAGCCGGCGCCGACGGTCACGAAATTGTGCGAATTGCAGGCAAAGGCAAATGCGCTGTCGGCCAGCAGGAAGATGTAACCGCCGTGGCAGCTCTGGTGCCCGTTGAGCATCTCGGGGCGCACCGTCATCGTCATGCGCGCGTAGCCGGGGCGGATCTCGGCCAGGACGATGCCGAGGTTTTGCGTGGCAGGATCGCGCTCGTACATGGTTTTTCCGGCCAGTTCGGCCAGCGCTTGTGCATCCATTGTTACACCCTCAAGCATGAAATCGTCCTCCATTGGCGGCAGCGGCGGCCAGTTTGCGGCGCAGCAGCGGCGACACCCGGTAGCGGTCTTCGCCATAACTGGCGGCCAGGTTGCTCAATACGGCGACCACCTGCGCCACGCCGATGGCATCGGTCCAGGCCAGCGGGCCGCGCGGGTAGTTGACGCCCTTTTGCATGGCCACGTCGACCGCCGCGGCGCTGCATACGCCCGTGTTGACGGCGTCTGCCGCTTCGTTGGCCAGCATGGCGACGGTGCGCATTACCACCATGCCGGGCACGTCGTCGATGCGCGAGACAGTAAAGCCGGCGGTTTGGAACAGGCCGACCACGGCGTCATAGGCGCTGTCGCTGCACTGATCGGCGCGCGCCAGGCAGATGCGGGTGGCTTTGGCGTAATCGAACGCCAGGTCGAACAGCACCGTGTCGGCGTGATGGTTGGCGCCGGCGCGCGCGGTGGCGGTGCGCCCGTCGGTGAGGAAAATGGCGGCGCCATGGCAATGGAACGCCGGCGCTTCATGCTGGCCGGCGCCGGGCAAAGGTTTGCGGTGCTCGACATTGAAGCCGATCGCTTTCAGGCGCGCTTCGACCTGGTTGATGACGGCGTGGGTCACTCCCGGTTCGCTGCTGACGCTGACCGTGGACGGCTTGTGCTGCGCCTGTTCGCTGCGCGCGGCCGGCACGCTGTGGCCTTCGCCATACTGGTAAAAGCCGCGGCCCGATTTGCGGCCGAAAAATCCCGCATTGACCATTTCCTGCTGCAGCACCGACGGCGTAAAACGCGGGTCGCCAAAGTATGCCTGGTGCACCGACTGGGTGACGGAAAAATTGACGTCGTGGCCGATCAAATCCATCAGCTCGAACGGGCCCATTCTGAAGCCACCCGCGTCGCGCATGATGGCATCGAGGGTGGCTGCATCGGCCGCCTGTTCCGACAGCAGGCGCAGCGCCTCGGCATAGAACGGCCGCGCCACGCGGTTGACGATGAAGCCCGGCGTCGACTTGGCGTGCACCGGAGACTTGCCCCAGGCGATTGCCGTGGCGTAGACGGTGTCGGCGACCTTTTCGTCGGTGGCCAGCCCGCTGATCACTTCGACCAGCGCCATCAGCGGCACCGGATTAAAAAAGTGCATGCCGACCAGGCGCTCGGGGCGGCGCAGCCTGGCGCCGATGGCGGTGACGGAAATCGACGAGGTGTTGGTGGCGAGGATGCAGTCGTCCGCGACGATCGCTTCGAGGTCGGCGAACAGGCCGCGCTTGACCTCGAGGTTTTCGACGATCGCCTCCACCACCAGGGCGGCTTCTTTGGCTTCCGCGAGGCTGTTCGCCACGCGCATGCGGCTGCCGGCCGCCTCGGCATCAATAGCGGCCATGCGGCCCTTTTCGACCAGGCGTGCATAGACTTTTTGGATATCGGCGATGGCCTTGGCGGCGGCGCCTTCGCGGGTGTCGAACAGGACCACCGGATGGCCGGCGCTGGCGGCGGTCTGCGCGATGCCGGCGCCCATGGCGCCACTGCCGATGACGGCAACCACCGAGCTTGAAGAGAGAGCAGCCATCTTATTCGCCTTTAAAATTGGCAGGACGCTTGCCGATGAAAGCGGCCACGCCCTCCTGGTAATCGTGACTGAAACCCAGTTCGCGCATCATCTCGCCTTCCAGCTTTAACTGCTGGGGCAAGGTGTTGGTGTAGCTGGCCTGGAAGGCTTTCTTGGTCAATGCCAGGCCCCTGGTGGCGGCGGTGGAAAAGTGCAGCGCCATGGCATCGACTTCTTCCATCAGCTTGTCGTCGTCGACGCACTTCCAGATCAAGCCCCACTGCTCGGCCTTTTCGGCGCTGAGTTTTTCGCCCAGCATCGCCAGTCCGGTGGCGCGGGCCTGGCCGATCAGGCGCGGCAAGTGATAGGTGCCGCCGGTGTCGGGGATCAGGCCCAGCTTGCAGAATGCCTCGATAAAACTGGCCGAGCGGGCCGCGATGACGATGTCGCAGGCCAGCGCCAGGTTGGCGCCGGCGCCGGCGGCAACGCCGTTGACGGCGCAGATGACCGGCATCGGCAGCGCGCGCAGCGACAGCACCAAAGGCGCGTAGTACTGCTCGACCGAGTCGCCCAGGTCGGTCTTCTTTCCTTCCTCACCTGGAGCGACAGCGCGGTCGCCAAGATCCTGGCCGGCGCAAAAGCCGCGGCCGGCGCCGGTCAGCACCAGCACGCGGGCGCTGGGATCGGTGGCCGTCAGCGCCAGCGCGTGGCGCACTTCCAGGTGCATCGCCTGGGTAAAGCTATTGAGCTTGTCGGGGCGGTTGAGGGTCAGTCTGGCGATGCCGTTGGTGATCTGGAATTGAATGTTCTGATAGCTCATGCGGTCTCCGTTGGATCTTGTTTTTATTCGGCCTGGTCGAAGTCGACCACGACCTTGTCGGTGATGGGAAAGCTCTGGCAGGATAAAACAAAGCCGCGCGCCACTTCGTAGTCTTCCAGCGCGTAGTTGACGTCCATCTCGACTTTACCTTCGACCAGCTTGCAACGGCAGGTCGAGCATACGCCGCCCTTGCACGAGTAGCGCATGTCGATGCCGGCGCGCAGACCGGCATCCAGAATCGATTCCTTGTCCTTGTCCATCGTAAAACTGGTGTGGTTGCCGTCCAAAATGACGGTGACCTCGGTCTCGTGCGGCGCGTCGAGCGCCACCGCGCGCGGTTTTCTCTCGTGCTTGGGAATGCTGGCGGCGAACAGCTCCACCTTGATATTCTGCTTGGGCATGCCGGCTTCCTGCAGCGCCGCCGAGACGCCGTGCATCATGTCCTCGGGGCCGCAAATGAAGGCGACGTCGATGTCCTCGACGCGCACCCAGTGGCGCAGCAGGGCTTCGGTCTTTTCCTTGTTGATGCGGCCGTTGAACAGGTCGATGTCCTGCTGCTCGCGGCTCATCACGTAGGCCAGCCGCAGCCGGTTCATGAAGCGGTCCTTCAGGTCGGTCAGCTCTTCCTTGAAGATGACGGTGCTCGATGCGCGGTTACCGTAGAACAGGGTGAAGTGCGAATCCGGCTCGGTCAGGAGGGTGGTCTTGATGATCGACAGGATCGGCGTGATGCCGCTGCCGGCGGCAAAGGCGACGTAGTTGCGCGCCTGTTCGCTGGACAAGGCGACATTGAAGTGGCCCATCGGCGGCATCACCTCGATCACCGCGCCCGGCTTCAAGGTGTCGTTGGCCCAGGTGGAAAAGGCGCCGCCGGGGGTTCGCTTGATGGCCACGCGCAGATGCGCGTCCTGCACCGCCGAGCAGATCGAATACGACCGGCGCACGTCTTCGCCGTCGATCATGGCGCGCAGGGTCAGGTGCTGGCCCTGCTGGTAGGCGAAGCCCGCTTTGAGTTCGTCGGGGATGTCGAAGGTGACGGCGATGGTGTCGCGCGTTTCGTTGCGCACCGCGGCCACGGTGAGAGGATAGAATTTGCTCATGTCGTTGCGCTCAGTGGCACTTGAAGTAATCGAAGGGTTCGAGGCAATCGCGGCATTTGTACAAGGCCTTGCAGGGGGTCGAACCGAATTGGCTGGTCAGCTCGGTGTGGGTCGAGCCGCAATTGGGGCAGGTAATGGTCAGCTTGGGCATGGCGGTGCGTTTCACTCCGCTTCTGAGGCCACTGATGTCGATCACCTGCTGGGCCGGCGGCGCGATGCCGTAGTCTTTCAGCTTTTCGCGGCCCTGCTCGCTCATCCAGTCGGTGGTCCAGGCGGGCGACAACTGGCTGACCAGCCGCACCTTGTCGATGCCGTGGCCGTGCAGCGCTTCTGCCACCGTGTCGGAGATCACCTGCATGGCCGGGCAGCCCGAATAGGTCGGGGTTATGGTGACGACGCACTCGTCGCCCTGCCATTGCACGTCGCGCACGATGCCGAGATCGACGACGGAGATCACCGGGATCTCCGGATCGGGGACCTGGCCGAGCCAGGTCCAGATTTGCTCGGTGCTTGGCAAACCCGACGCCTGCATGTTCATTACCACTGGGCCCCGGGATAGGCACGCTGCAGGAACTGCATCTCGGCGAGAATAAAACCGAGGTGTTCGCTGTGGACGCCCTTCTTGCCGCCGGCGTGGCTCCAGGCTTCGGTGGGCGGCATCGTCAGGGTCGCTTCCGCAAAAATCTCGGCGACGTGCTCGAGAAATTCGGCGCGCAAGCCATCCGCCGCCGGGGCCACGCCTTCGCGCACCATCGCGTCGTCGATGGCGTCATACTTGAACAACTCGCCCCAGTACGGCCACAGGCGGTTGACGGCGGCCTGCGTTTTAGCGTGGCTTTCGGCGGTGCCGTCGCCCATGCGGACAATCAGATCGCCGCTGCGGCGCAGGTGATACGTCACTTCCTTGATCGATTTCGCCGCGATTTCGACGATGCGCGGATCGCTCGATTTCAATTGCGCCCGCATGTAAAAATAGTGCCAGGTATCGAACAGGAA
>JAQGNM010000593.1 GCA_028291845.1 Massilia sp.
CCGCCGGTTTCATTGAGCGTGAATAACTGGCTGGTGTGGACCAGCAGGACGGCGACGATCATGTTGATGGCCACCACCAGGGCGGCGGCGCGGGTGAACAGGCCGGCCAGGATGAACAGGGGCGCGATCACTTCGCCGACGTAGACGCCGTAGCCGAATACGGCGGGCAGCCCGGCCTTGGCCAGCATGTCGGCGACGAAGCCGATGCCGTTGTGCATCTTGGAGATGCCGTGAAACAGCAACATGGCGGCCAGGACGGCGCGCAGGACCAGTTTGCCGGTGTCGGCGGCGTTGGCGGGAACGTTGATGGCGGTGGTGGTGGTGGTGGTGGTTTGCATGGTGGTTCTTTCGTCAGTTAAATGAGATCAGTTTTAATTACGGTATTAGGTTGAAACGGGAACCAGCTGTTCACCGAGCCAGGCGTTGAAATCGGCCAGCATCGGCCGTGACAGGCCATGGCCGCCCGGGTATTCGTGGTACGACAACGCTACCTTGAAACCATCGAGCACCTGTTTGGCATTGCGCGCGAAGTCGATGCCGAGCGTGTCGTCGTCGACGCCGTGGCTGACAAACGCCCGCACCTGCGACAGTGCCGGGCCGGCTTGCACCTGCGGCAGCACCTCGGGCAGGATGCGTCCGCTCAGAATGCCGAAACCGGCGACCTTGTCCGGGCCGGTGAGCGCCACGCTGGCGCTCATGATGCCGCCCTGGCTGAAACCGGCAACCCAGATACGCGCCGGATCGACGTCGTGCAAGTGCGGCAACTGCTCGATAAAACTGAGCAAGGTGGCGCGCGAGCTTTCCGCCTGGGCCGGGTTGATGGCCGGGCCGCTGGCAGTGAAATTGACCTGAAACCAGGCGAACTGGCGTGGCCCCAGGGTCAAGGGACCGCGCGCCAGCACCACCACCAGGCGCGGGTCGAGCTGGCGGGCCAGTTCGATGAAGCCGGCTTCATTGGCGCCGACGCCGTGCAACAGCACCAGGCATGGCGCCTTGCCCTTGCCTTCGCGCGCCGCCTGGACCCGATACGTCAGGCCGGAAACGGGATCGACCAGCGTGCCGTCCAGGCTGTTTTCAATGTTACTCATGGTCAGTGCTCCTTAATTGAATGCGTAGGCGTCCATGGCGAGAACGCCGTGCTCGATGCTCGAATGCAGCAACTGCGCCTTGGCCGGCATGCCGCCGCCTTCTGTGGCCGCCGCTGCGCCCATTGCCACATACAGCGGCAACAAGTGCTCCTCGGTCGGATGATTGCGCTCGGCCGACGGCGCCAGCTTGCGGTAGTCCAGCAGCGCGGCATGGTCGTTCAGCTCGATCTTTTCGCGCATCCAGACTTCGAAATCGCCGACCCAGCCCGGCGCCGGTGCGTCGACCGCCTGGCCGCGAAACTCGTACAGGTTGTGGGTCAGCGAGCCGGAACCGATCACCAGCACGCCTTCTTCGCGCAACCGGCGCAGCGCCTGCCCCAGCTTGACGTGCAGCGCCGGGCTGGCGCCGTGCACGATCGAGATCTGCGTCACCGGCACGTCGGCCTGCGGGTACATCAGCCGCAAGGGAACCCAGGCGCCGTGGTCGAGGCCGCGGGTGGCGCTGCGGCCCACCGCAATGCCAGCCTGCTCCAGCAGCGCTGCCGCCCGCTCGGCAACATCGGGGGCGCCGGGCGCGGGGTAGTCGATGTCGAACAGCGCCTGCGGAAAGCCGCCGAAGTCGTGGATGGTCTGCGGCTGCTGCACCAGCGATACGGCAGGGCCGCCGCGGGTTTCCCAGTGGGCCGAGACAAGCACGATGGCGCGCGGCCGCGGCAGGCTGTCGCCCAGGCCTTGCAAGAAGCGGCGCGCCGGGCTGTCCTGAATGGCCAGCATGGGCGACCCGTGCGAAATGAAGAGGGTGGGCAAGACGTTGTTGGAAAGTTCGGTCATGGCGTGCTCCTGAAAGAAGCAACCATGGTATCGACGCTGCAGCGGTTGATAAAGACGCGTGCGGTGGTTACACTATTTCCATTTGATTGACAATCGCCGCCATGGACCTGATCGCCTCAATGAAAATGTACGCCGCCGTCGTCGACGGCGGCAGTTTCGCCGCCGCCGCCGATCGGCTCGATGTCTCGCGCGCGATGGTGTCCAAGCAAATTCAGAAGCTGGAAGAACACCTGGGCACCCGGCTGATGAACCGCACTACGCGGCGCCTGAGCATCACCGAAACGGGACGGGCGTTTTACGAGCGCAGCGTGCAGATCCTGGCCGATGTCGAGGAAGCCGAGCAGATCGCCGGCCAGATGACGCGTTCGCCCCAGGGCGTGCTGCGGGTGACGATTCCCCTCTCCTACGGCCAGCACCGGCTGGCGGTGATTATCGGCGCCTACACCCAGGCCTACCCATCGGTGCAGCTCGATATCGCGCTGTCGGACCGCAAGGTCGACCTGGTCGAGGAAGGTTTTGATGTGGCGATCCGCATCGGCGCCCTGCCCCAGTCCGACCTGATCGCCCGCAAGCTCGGTGGCGTGCGCAGCATTGCCTGCGCTTCGCCCGCCTACCTGGCGCGCCATGGCACACCTGCCACGCCGTACGAGCTGAGCGGCCACGCCTGCCTCGGCTACTCGCTCACCGGCGGCGGCGCCGACTGGCGCTTCGAGGGGCCCGATGGTCCGGTGATCGTTCCCATTTCCGGCCCCATCAAGGCCGACAACGGCGACATCATCGCCCTGGCGGCGGCGGGCGGCGCCGGCATCGCCTTTCAGCCGGAATTCATCGTCGAGGCCGAGCTTGCCGCCGGCCGGCTGCTGCGGGTGCTGCCGGGATGGCACTCGGCGGAGCTGGGCGTGTATGCGGTCTATCCGAGCCGCAAACACTTGTCGGCCAAGGTACGCACCTTTGTCGATTTTCTGGCGGCGGCGCTGGCGCGCTGACGGCTGCGGCAGCATGTCAGCCACTGCTGGTCGATGGTCGAGCGGCCGTCGCTGCCGGGCTTCATTTCCCGCAAAGGCATGGATGGGGGGCGCTGCGGATCGGGTCCGTCGTGATCGAGCGTATCGAGATGCTTGTTCATTGGCGTGCCCCTGGCTGCCCCGAACGTAATATCTCATCCGGTCCCGAATGCGGCCACGCAAAAGTCGACAAAGCTGCGCAGCTTCGGCGTCATTTGCCGGTCCGGCGCGTACAGCAAGTGCAGCGGCCGCGCCGGCGGCGTGTATTTCGGCAGCACCCGCACCAACAGGCCGGCGGCAATGTCGGCGTCGACCAGTTCGGCCGGCTGCAGCATCACCCCGGCGCCGGCGCGCGCGGCCGCCAGCAGCGCCTCGCCGCTGTCGATCGTCAGGCGGCTCGCGACCGGCACGGTGACCCGTCCGTCCGGACCGTCGAGGCTCCAGTGCGTGCGCAGCTCGGTGTAGGGAAAGCCGAGGCAGGCGTGGCGTGACAGGTCGAGCGGCTCGGCGATTTTCGGATGCGCCGCCAGATAGGCGGGCGCCGCGCAAAGGATCAGCCGGTACGGCGCCAGGCGCCGCGCGATACGGCTGCTGTCCTGCAATTCTCCGACCCGAAACACGACGTCGGCACCCTGCTCGATGGCGTCGACATAGCGGTTGGCCAGCGCCAGCTCGACCTGCACCTCGGGGTATTCCGCCATGTAATCGACCACGCGCGGCGTCAACGTGTGGATGCCGAACGTTGCCGGCGCGTTCACCCGCAGCAGGCCGCTCGGGCGCACGCGGCTGTCGGCCGCCAGACCATCGGCCGCCGCCACTTCAGCCAGGATGACTTTCACCCGCTCGTAGTAGCTGGCGCCGATTTCCGTCAGGTGCTGGCGCCGCGTGGTGCGGTTGAGCAGCTGTGCGCCCAGGCGGGCTTCCATCTGCGCCAGGCGTTTGCTGACGGCCGGGGTCGTGACATCGAGCTCGCGGGCCGTCGCTGAAAAACTGCCGCAGCGCGCCAGCAGGCTGAAAA
>JAQGNM010000416.1 GCA_028291845.1 Massilia sp.
CCTCGGTAGGCGTTCATCCCGATTACGCCGACACGCCGGAACCAACGGTCGAGCAGCTGGTCCAACTGGCTGACAGCCCGAAAATCGTCGCCATCGGCGAGACCGGGCTTGATTACTACCGGCTGGAGGGCGATCTCGAATGGCAGCGCGAACGTTTCCGAACCCACATAAGAGCATCAAGAATCACGCGCAAGCCCTTGATTATTCACACGAGAGCGGCCAGCGCGGACACCATTCGACTGATGCAGGAAGAGGGCGCCGGTACCGACCAGGGCGGCGTTGCCGGCGTCATGCACTGTTTTACGGAGTCGCTCGAAGTAGCCGAGGCGGCCATCGCCATGGGGTTTTATATCTCCTTCTCGGGCATCGTCACCTTCAAGAGCGCCAAGGATCTGCAAGCAGTGGCGCGCGCCGTGCCGCTCGAACGCATGCTGATCGAAACCGATTCGCCCTATCTGGCGCCGGTGCCGTTCCGTGGCCGCATGAACGAACCGGGCTATGTGCGCCACGTGGCGGAATACATCGCCACCTTGAAGAACATTCCGCTGGAGCAGGTCGCACAGCGAACTACCGATAATTTCTTCAATCTTTTCAACATAGTACGGTGAACACTTAATGCGAAATATGATCATCTCGGCGCTATTGTGCGGCATGCTCGCGCCCTTCAGCGCGCTGGCGGCCGACGCGCCCAGCATTGACGAGCTGACCCGCTATTTCCGCTCCGTCCAGATGGACGACGCCAAGACCGTGCTGAAACTGATCGAAGGCCGGGTGGTCAATCCCAACCAGGCCGATCCCCGTAGCGGCGAAACCGGCCTGATCTTGGCCTTGCGTGAAGGCGCGCCGGCGGTCGCTGCCGCCCTGATCGCCTTGCCGGGACTCGACCTCGAAGCGCAGGCGCCGAACGGCAATACCGCCTTGATGATGGCGGCGTTCAAGCGCAACCGCCCGGCGGTTGAGGCCTTGCTGGCCAAGGGCGCCAGGGTCAACCGCGCGGGCTGGAACGTCTTGCACTTCGCCGCCGCCGCGGGCGACGACGACATCACCAAACTGTTGCTTGAAAAAGGCGCCAGCATCGACGCCCGCGCGCCGGCCGGCTTTACGGCGCTGATGCTGGCGGCGCGCGAGGGGAAGGAGTCGACGGTGGCGGCATTGCTCGCGGCCGGCGCCGATCCCGCCCTGGTCAACAGCGAACAGCTGACGGCCGCGCAGATCGCCGAGCGCGCTGAAAAGCCGCGCATCGCGGCGGCGATTCGCAGGTTCACGAAAGAGCAGCAGTAATAACGTAAGCGCCAATCATCGGCATCAGTCGAAGTGGCAGGTGAAAGCGCTGTACATCGTTGCATTAAAGCACTAGGAGTTTTCGGATAATGGCTCAAACATCACTCGAGGACACCATGCTCAACGAACGCGAAATAGAATCCTGCTACCTGGGCCAGTTCATCCCGGTGCACTACCATCACAACATGCTGATGGACCAGAACCGCATGCACGGATTCAAGTCCGCGATCAATTACGCTGTCAAGCCGGGCATGAAGGTGCTTGAATTGGGCGGCGGCACCGGCGTGCTGTCGTGGTTCGCAGCGGCCAAGGCCTCGAAGGTGTGGTGCGTGGAATTCAATCCGGACATGGTCAAGGAAGCGCGCAAGATGCTGGCAATGAACCCGAACGGCGAAAAAGTCGAGGTGGTGCATGCCGACGCCTTCGAATACCTGCCGCCGGAGCCGGTCGACGTCGTCATCTGCGAGATGATCCACGTTGGCATGCTGCGCGAAAAACAGGTCGAAGTGATGGAATCGTTCAAGCGCCGTTACCTCGCCAAATTTGGCGGCGCGTTGCCGATGTTCCTGCCCGAAGCAGTGATCATGGCGGTCCAGCCGCTGCAGCAAGAGTATGATTTCGAAGGCTTTTATGCACCCATTGTGCAGTTCCAGGAAACCACGGTGATCCATCCGGGAACGGTCGAACTGGCGGTGCCGGCAGTGTATAGCGTGATGGACTTCAGCCAGGCCACCAGCACCCAGGTGGCGTGGGCAGGCCAGTTCCGCGTTGAAAAATCCGGCACCCTGAACGCCTTGCGCTTCATTACCAAGAACATTCTCGCCGTGGTGCCGGAAGAATCGAGCACCATCGACTGGCTCAACCACTACATGACCATGCCGTTGGCCGAGCCCGTACAGGTACGCGCCGGCGACATCATCGACGTCAGCTTTTCATACCGTTGCGGCGGCTCGCTGCCATCGTTGCAAGCGACCATGCGCGCCAGCATCGCGGTCGATGCCGCTGCCGCCATGGCGCCGGCCGGCCGCAGCCCGGCGTTCGCATAAGAAGGTGGCGATCGCTTAAAATACGGGATTGAACTTATTGTAAGCAGCATCGCCATGGAAAACCTCGACCAGCGTTACCTCGTCCAGCAAAACAAGATCGCCGACGGCGACACCAAGCCGCCCGTGTTCGCCAAGGTCATGCGCGGCAAGGACGGCAAGTTCGAGGGCGTCTCCTTTATCAAGAACAAGGACAAAGCCACCGTCATGACGGTGGCCGAGGCGCAGGAAGCGATCGACTGGTCGCAGGCAAAAAAGCCCAACGCCAAAGAGTACAGCACCAGGATCATTTGCCTCGGCCAGTAGGGCCCGCTCCCGCTTCCGCTCCGTCTGTCCCCCAATTTCGCCCCCCGGGCGCGTCATGTCGCCGTCCATCGCACGCGCTTTGCAGCGCGCAATCGCCTCGATTACTGTGACTCCATTGAAAACACCTGTTCAAGGGAGAGTGCGATGTTCGGTTTCCTCGTGTGGCTGCTGGTCCTGTTTCTGTGCTGGCCGTTGGCCCTGATGGCCCTGGTTCTATATCCGCTGGTGTGGCTGATCCTGTTGCCGTTCCGCTTGATCGGCATCACTGTCGATGCCGTGTTCGATCTGCTGCGCGCCATCGTTATGCTGCCTGCGCGGGTATTGCGCGGCGGCCAGGCGCGTTGAAGACTGTCTGTGCAGTAGCGAACTTTGATTTTAAGCGCGCCCGTGTAAGATAAACCCTGACATCCGGCGTCACCCGGTACGACGGAATTTTATTGAGGATACATTATGCGCTTGGACATTTACCGCAGAGCGGAACACGACGGCAAGTTCTCCTACCTGGCCGTGCCTGAAACCCGCAACATTCCGGAAGAAGCCACCAATACCGATTGGGAAGTGGAAGCGAAAGCGGTCGAAGTCGACGACGATGCCGAACGGCTGGAAAATTACCACCTCGATCACGTTGCCACGCAGATCGCGGAAAAAGGCTACGCGGTCACTGCGCTGCAGGAACAGTAAGCAATCGAGCCGGCGCCGCGTCGGCTTTCGCGCCCGGTCTGCGCCACGTAGTCCGGGCGTTTGCGTTCGGAAAATGCAACGCCATTCACTGGAGAATGTATGTCACAGCAAGCGAAGCCTGTCTGGCTGATCACCGGATGTTCGACGGGCCTGGGTCGCGCGTTGGCCGAACTTGTCATCGCGCGCGGCTGGTGCGCGGTGATGACTGCGCGGGAGACGGCGGACATTGCTGCAATGGCCGAGCGGCTGCCCGACCGCGTCCTGGCGCTGTCGCTCGACGTAAGGAACAGCGCCCAGATCGAGGCTGTGGTGGCCGCCACGATCGCTAAATTTGGCCGGATCGATGTGTTGGTGAACAACGCCGGATACGGCTATCAAAGCACAGTGGAAGAGGGCGAAGAAACGGAAATTCGCGCCCAGTTCGACACCAACGTGTTTGGCCTGTTTGCAGTCACACGGGCCGTCCTTCCTGCCATGCGCAGTCAGCGCTGCGGCAACATCATCAATATCACCTCGGTTGCTGGTCTGATCGGCTTTCCGGGCTCTGGCTACTACGCCGCTTCCAAGCATGCGGTCGAAGGCTGGTCGGATGCGCTTCGCGCGGAAGTCCAGCCGCTCGGTATCGGGGTGACCTGTGTCGAACCTGGTCCATTTCGCACCGACTGGGCGGGCAGGTCGCTTCGGCAAACCGCGAACCGCATCGCCGACTATGCCGACACAGCCGGCAAGCGCCTGGCCGGGACCAAACAAACAAGCGGCGCACAGGCTGGTGACCCGGCCAAAGCGGCGGAAGCGATGGTCGTCATCGCTTGCGGTGCTGATGCGCCAAGGCATCTCGTGCTTGGCACGTGGGGGTTTGATGCGGTAGTCGAGAAGCTGAACCAACGGATACAGGAAATAACAGCCCAGCGTTCGCTGAGCTTGTCTGCGGATTTTGACAGCGGGGCGTGATGGCGTCAGTCTGCGATGCCAGCCTCCGGGACAGGAAATTCCGCTAGCATTGCGCCACCAACATTTGTATATATGGGTAGGCGGCAGCAAGTGCCGCCGCTTCAATCTTGCGATATAAATCCAACGCGCGCTTTGTGGCAATGCACTTGTGCTCTGCCGCCTTCCTGCCCACCATGACCTGAGCACTAGGGAAGGGCGGGATCGCACACATATTGCTCGTCGAAATCCCGCATTTTTCTGCATGGCGTCCACGCCGAACCTGCACGGCTGAAACAACCGATAATAGCGGCTTATTCAATCCGAGCACCGTTCTGGAATTCACTCATGGAAATTAAAGTCAACTTTCTCGACAAGCTACGCCTGGAAGCAAAGTTCGATGATTTCACGGTCGTGGCCGACCAGCCGATCCGCTACAAGGGCGACGGTTCGGCGCCTGGGCCGTTTGACTATTTTTTGGCGTCGTCGGCCTTGTGCGCCGCCTATTTCGTGAAGCTGTATTGCGATACCCGCAATATTTCGACCGAAAATATCCGCCTGTCGCAAAACAATATCGTCGATCCGGAAAACCGCTATCAACAGATTTTCAAGATTCAGGTCGAGCTGCCGGCCGATATCTCCGACAAGGATCGCCAGGGCATTTTGCGTTCGATCGATCGTTGTACCGTGAAAAAAGTGGTGCAAGCCGGCCCTGAATTCGTCATCGAAACGGTGGAAAACCTCGACGCGGACGCGCAAGCCTTGCTGATGGCCGCACCAATGTCCGATTCGTTGACCTATATCGCCGGCAAGGACCTGCCGCTGGAACAAACCATCGCCAATATGTCCGGGGTGCTGGCCCGGCTCGGCATCAAGATCGAGATCGCATCTTGGCGCAATATCATTCCCAACGTCTGGTCGCTGCATATCCGCGACGCCAATGCACAGATGTGTTTCACCAACGGCAAAGGATCGACCAAGGAAAGTGCACTGGCCTCGGCCTTGGGCGAATACATCGAGCGGATCAGCTGCAACCATTTTTATGCCGGCGAATTCTGGGGCGAAGACATCGCCAACGCGCCATTCGTGCATTACCCGGACGAGCGCTGGTTCAAGCCGGGCCGCAAGGACAAGCTGCCGGCCGAGATTCTCGACGCATACAGCCTGAACATTTATAACCCCGACGGCGAATTGCGCGGCTCGCACCTGGTCGACACCAATTCCGGCAATATCGAGCGCGGCGTCTGCTCCTTGCCATATCAGCGGCGCTCGGACGGCCAGACCGTGTATTTCCCCGTCAACCTTATCGAAAACCTGTTCGTCAGCAATGGCATGAGTGCCGGAAATACGCTGGCCGAAGCGCAGGTACAGTCTTTGTCGGAGATTTTCGAAAGGGCGGTCAAACGCGAAATTATCGAGGGCGAGATCGCTTTGCCGGACGTGCCGCAGGACGTATTGGCGCGTTTTCCCGGTATCCTGGCCGGCATCCAGGGCCTTGAAGAGCAGGGTTTTCCCGTACTGGTAAAAGATGCGTCGCTGGGCGGCGTCTATCCGGTGATGTGCGTCACCTTGATGAACCCGCGCACCGGCGGCGTGTTTGCTTCATTCGGCGCCCATCCGAGCCTGCAAGTCGCACTCGAGCGCAGCCTGACGGAACTGTTGCAGGGCCGCAGCTTCGAAGGCCTCAACGATTTGCCGCCGCCGACCTTCGTCAGCCATGCCGTGACCGAGCCGAACAACTTCGTCGAACACTTTATCGATTCCAGCGGCATCGTCTCCTGGCGCTTTTTCAGCGCCAAAGCCGACTTCGAGTTCGTCGACTGGGATTTTTCCGGCCGCGGCGACAACTCCAACGACGAGGAGGCGGCGACCTTGTTCGGCATTCTCGAAGAGATGGGCAAGGAGGTTTACACGGCGGTGTACGATCAATTGGGCGCCACCGCATGCCGCATCCTGGTGCCGGGCTACTCGGAAATCTATCCGGTCGAAGATCTGGTCTGGGATAACACCAACAAGGCGCTATTGTTCCGCAGCGATATTTTGAACTTGCACCAACTGGACGAGGCCGCGCTGGAATCGCTGCTCGAGCGCCTCGAAGACAGCGAACTCGACGAATACGGCGACATCGCCACCTTGATCGGCATCGAATTCGACGAGAATACCGAATGGGGCCAGCTGACAGTGCTGGAACTCAAACTGCTGATCCACCTGGCGCGGCAAAATCTCGACGAAGCGAAGGACCTGGTCGAAGCCTTCCTGCAATACAACGACAACACGGTCGAGCGCAAACTGTTTTACCAGGCCATGAACGCGGTGCTGGCGGTGGAACTCGACGACGACCTGGCGCTCGACGACTACGTGCTGAACTTGCGCCGCATGTTTGGCGACGCGCGCATGGACGCGGTGCTCGGATCGGTCGACGGCAGCGTGCGGTTTTTCGGATTGACGCCGACCAGCATGAAGCTGGAGGGGCTTGACCGGCACCAGCGCAAGATCGACAGCTACAAGAAACTGCATGCGGCCAGGGCTCTCGGAAGTAATGTTGTTAGAAGCGTGTGCGTCTCTCTAGAGGAGAGGCGCTAGCTACAAACACTCGATCTAACAGTTTTACTTCCAGAATTCGGAAGTAAAAGTATCCGACGAAAGTCACCGGAACTCATTTCGTTACTTAATTGTCTACGTCACAAGCGCTGCGTGAGCAGTCCTAGCAACGGCTTACGACCGGCTTGCTAGGACTTTCTCAATTTCAACAATATATTTGGCTCGACATTGGGTGGAAGTTTTTTGATGCTCAGCCAACGGCCTCGATAAATTAGTTCAGGCGAACGCGCGTCGATGTATGGCGATCAACGGATGATCTTTGGCCACCTGCATGGCAAGATGAAGTGGCGCGGGAAGGCGAATTTCGCCGTCCCACGTTGGGGCCTTCTTGCACAGCAAGGCCGTTTGCTCAACGATTGCTGATTCGGTGCTAAAGGTTCCACGTTTAACGACGTTGAATTGGCTAACGCCGAGCTGATGCCAAGGATCGCGAAGTCCCTGCTTCGTGGTGTCAAAACGGGTGCTATGCCTTTGCGATATCACTCTGCGGTAGTGCTTGGACGGCGACACAAAAAAATACGCCGGACACGCCCCGTCCGTGCGGTACAAGCCAATTCTTTCCCCGACCTAACCAGGTTCGCTAGGATGCGCCGTCTCATCACAAGAAATCTGCACCGTGTCAGGGCCGGCATGTACCCGAACTATCCATGTCCCCAAATTACCAATGTCTGGAAACGCCAGGCCGACACACTTGTTTATGCCACTATAAATGCGCTTGAGGTTGCTATGAATGCAGAGTATGAGTGGCTCGTCTAAAACATTGGTGGGTACTGCCAGCGCCTGTTGAACAAATTGGCTTGCCTGCGCCGGTGTCAGCAAGGCGGCGGCTGCGTAGGTGGCGCATATTCCCTCATGGTAAGGAAGCCATTTCCCTCGAGCGCCGCTTTTGTTGGCGACAAACAGTTCGGCTGTATTCTCGCCTAGGCGGGTACGGGTAATTACAGGCAACAGTGCATCAGTCGATCCTATCTTGATTTTGTCGACATAGACACCGATAACTGTTGTTGCCGCAGGCAGGGATGGCAAGCGTGGCAGTGGCTGTGGTAAGTGTCCCGACTGTCTTACGACATCGAACAGGCACCCCTGTGCCGGATAATCCGGCTCAGGCGCTGCCATATTGAAGATGAATTGTGTTGTCACGCCACAGCGGGCAAAGTATATTCGCAGCGGAAATTTCGGGTCACGGTCCGCGCTTTGAGATGCCACCGCCCGCGCTGTTTCGATAATGGCAAATTTAGTGCCTCGCCGCGTGAGTTCTGCCCGAACGTGTGTGTCAAACCACTCCTTCAAAACGCCCGGATCGACCGGTTCACATAGCATTTCTCTCGCGCGCGCGGGGACGAAGTACTGGAGGTCAAAGCGGGCTGGTTGCGTCGGATCCAGAGTCCGGCTGCCGCCGGCTAACGTCCCTGCGGCAGCGTCAA
>JAQGNM010000445.1 GCA_028291845.1 Massilia sp.
ATTACCTGCGCATGCTGTCGGACGGCGAGATGGATCTGGTCATCGCCAACTGGGACGAGCCGCCGGCGCACCTGCACATCTCGAAGTTGTTCGAAGACCCGATCGTCTGCGCCATGCGCGCCGATGCGCCGTATGCGAAACGCACCGCCGCCGACGCCATGAGCGTCGACGATTATCTCGCCCTGCCGCACGTGGCGCCGTCGCCGATGGTGCCCGGCTGCCTCGGCGTGATCGATGCCTTCCTCGAACGCCAGGGTTTGCGACGCAAGGTGGCGGTGGAGTCGCCATATTTTGGCCTGATTCCTTACATGCTCACCCAAACCGATCTGGTGCTGACCACCGGCCGCCAGTTCCTGCGCTATTACGAAAAGACCCTGCCCCTTAAAACCTTCGCCGTGCCGGTCAAGTTCCCGCCGATGCGCTTTTACCAGTTGTGGCACCAGCGGGTGCACCAGTCGCCGGAACACAAATGGTTGCGAGACCAGGTCAGCGCGGCGGCCAAGGCGCTGCCGAAATAAGCATCATCAGCAGCCGCTTATATACCTGCGCGCGGCAGGGTTTATCATCGATGCTCGTATTCTGGAATCCGCCATGACCCTACTTACCGACCTGAACGCCCTCGACACCGCCGCCTTCGTGCACGCCCTGCATGGCATCTACGAGCACTCGCCGTGGATCCCCGAACGGGCCGCGGCCCAGCGCCCTTTCGCCACCGTCGCCGCGCTCAAGCTGGCGCTGCAAGGCGCGGTCGACAGCGCCAGCGAAGACGAGCAACTCGGCCTGATCCGCGCCCACCCTGAACTGGCCGGCAAGGCGGCGATCGCCGGCGAATTGACGGCCGAATCGACCAGTGAACAGGCCAAGTCCGGCTTGAACCAGTGCAGCGCCAGCGAATACGCCACCTTGCACAAACTGAACGCCGACTACAATGCCCGCTTCGGTTTTCCTTTTATCCTGGCGGTCAAGGGCCCGGACGGCAACGGCCTCACGCGCGCCGAGATCATCGCCACATTTACGCGCCGTTTAAAACACCAGCGGCAGGATGAAATGGCCGAATGCCTGCGCCAGATCCACCGCATCGCCGAACTGCGCCTGAACGACCTGTTGGGCGTAAAACTCGACTTCGGCAATGTCATCATGGGCTGGGCCGAGATCATCGGCGAATGGAGCGACGTCGAGGACAATCTGACCTGCGCCTACATGACGCGCGCCCACCAGCGCACCGCGCGCCAGCTGGCCGACTGGATGCGCGCCTGCGGCATGGACACCCACATCGACGCGGTCGGCAACGTGGTCGGGCGCTACCTGGCGGACCGGCCCGATGCCAGGACCCTGATCACCGGCTCGCACTACGACACCGTCAAGGACGGCGGCAAGTACGACGGCCGGCTCGGCATCCTGCTGCCGATGGCGATCGTGCGCAAGTTGCACATGAAGGGCCAGCGCTTGCCGTTCAATCTCGAAATCATCGGCTTCGCGGAAGAGGAAGGGGTGCGCTACAAAAGCACTTTCCTGGGCAGTAATGCGGTCACCGGCAAATTCGATTTATCCCTGCTCGACAAGGTCGATGACGCCGGTATCGCCATGCGCGAAGCGTTGACGGCGGCGGGTCACGACGTGGCGCAGATCGCGGCGCTGGCGCGCAAGCCTGCCGACATCCTCGGCTTTGTGGAAGTGCACATCGAGCAGGGGCCGGTGCTGCTCGAAGCGGGACTGCCGCTGGGCGTGGTGACGGCGATCGCCGGCAGCTCGCGCTACCTGGTCGAGTTGACCGGCCTGGCCAGCCATGCCGGCACGACGCCGATGACGATGCGAAAAGACGCGGCGGCCGCGGCGGCGGAGATCGTGCTGATGGTCGAGCAGCGCTGCCTGATGGGCGCCGCGCTGGTCGGCACGGTGGGCCAGCTCGAAGTGCCGGGCGGCTCGGTCAATGTGATCCCCGGCCACTGCAAGCTGTCGCTCGATATTCGCGCGGCCGACGACGCCGTGCGGCTGGCGGCGGTGGAGGATATTTTTGCGGCGATCGCGCAGATTTGTTCAAGCCGGCAGGTCGACGTGACCATCGCGGAAATCGTCTCGGCCAAGGCGGCGCCGTGTGCGCCTTCAATAATGAACCGGCTGGGCGCGGCGATCGAGCGCGCAGGCGTGCCGAGGTTCGACCTGCCGTCGGGCGCCGGGCATGATGCGATGGCGATGGCGGCGTTGACGGACGTGGCGATGCTGTTTGTCCGCTGCGGCAATGGCGGTATCAGCCATAACCGGCTGGAGACTATGACGGCCGATGATGCCGATATTGCGGCGCGGGTGATGCTCGATTTCCTGCGAAATCTGTCGTAGGGGGGAATGGCCGGGCCGCGTAGATCGCATCGTGGCCGGCGCCCGACACCACGTCCATGGTCGAGTAGCCGAGCGCCTCGGTGGCTTTTCGCACCGCGCCCACGCAGTCGGGGTGGAACGGGCACGGCGGGTAATAGGACACCCGCTCGATGCTGATCGCCAGGCCGCTGTCCTTGCGCACGCCGTCGATATACGCCAGCATTTCCTCGTGCATGGTGTTGAGCAGCTCGTCGTTCACATTGCGCAGGTCGATGCTGAATTTGACTTCGCCGGGAATCACGTTGCGGCTGTTCGGGAACACCTGCACCATGCCGACCGTGCCGCGGCCGTACGGCGGGTAGCGGTTGGCCAGGGCCACCACTTCCTGCATGATCTTGGTGGACACCTGCAAGGCATCGCGGCGCAAGCCCATCGGCGTCGGTCCCGCATGTGCTTCCATGCCGGTGACCACGCAGTCGTACCACGACAGACCCATCACGGCCGGCACCACGCCGATCACCTTGTCGGCGTCTTCCAGCACCGGGCCCTGCTCGATGTGGGTTTCGAAATAGGCGCCGATCGGGTGCTGGCCCGGCACCTGCTCGCCCAGGTAGCCGATGCGCGCCAGCTCGTCCTTGACCGTCAAGCCTTCGGTGTCTTTCGCGGCGTAGGCCGTCTCCAGGCTGAACGCGCCGCAAAAGACGCCTGAACCCATCATCACCGGCACGAAGCGCGAACCCTCTTCGTTGGTCCAGAAGGCCACTTCGATCGGCGCCTCCGTTTGAATATTCAGGTCGTTCAGGGTGCGCACCACTTCCAGGCCCGCCAGCACGCCGTAGTTGCCGTCGAATTTGCCGCCGGTCGGCTGAGTGTCGATGTGGCTGCCCGTCATGACCGGCGCCAGGGAAGGATTGCGTCCCTCGCGCCGCATGAACACGTTGCCGATCTGGTCGACGGTGACGCTCATGCCGGCTTGTTTACCCCATCCCACCACCAGGTCGCGGCCCTGGCGATCGAGGTCGGTCAGCGCCAGGCGCTTGACGCCGCCTTTCGGGGTGGCGCCGATCTGCGCCAGTTCCATCAGGGAGGCCCACAAACGGCCGCCGTTCACTCGTGCATCAGTCATTTTTTATTCTCTCAGGTCAGGCGGCGGCGGTGTGCAGCGCGGCGGCAAACGGTGGACGGTCGACATGGCGGCCGGCCCCTTCGACAGCGCGCAGTTCGCCGCGCTCGAAGACGACCTTGCCGGCGGCGACCGTATACGTGTTAATGCCCTGGACGGTGCGGCCCTCGAACACATTGAAGCCGCCCTTGGCGAACTGGGTCTTGGCGGAGATGGTGCGGCTGCCTTTCGGGTCCCATACCACCAGGTCGGCATCGGCGCCGACAGCGACCACGCCCTTCCGGGGATACATATTAAAAATCTGCGCGGCGTTGGTGGAGGTGACGCGGACGAATTCGGACGGCGTCAGCATGCCGCTGCCGACGCCGGCATCCCACACCACCGACATGCGGTCCTCGACGCCGCCGCAGCCGTTCGGGATGCGCGTAAAATCGTCCTTGCCGGCCGCTTTCTGTTCCGCGCAGAAGGTGCAGTGATCGGTCGCGGTGGTGTGCAGATTGCCGCCGCGCAGGCCGCGCCACAGCGCCGCCTGGTGGTGCTTGCCGCGAAACGGTGGGCTCATCACGTGGCCGCGGGCGAAGTCGAGGTCTTCGCTCTGGTACACGCTGTCGTCGATCACCAGGTGGCCGGCCAGCGCCTCGCCATACACGCGCTGCCCCTTTGCGCGCGCGCGGGTGATGGCGTCGAGCGACTCTTCGCACGAGACGTGGACGATGTAGACCGGCGTGCCGAGCACGTTGGCGATCGCGATGGCCCGGTTGGCCGCTTCCGCCTCCACTTCCGGTGGGCGGGACAGAGGATGCGCCGACGGCCCCTTGATGCCTTTTTTCAGCAGATCCTGCTGCAGCTGGTAGACCAGTTCGCCATTTTCGGCGTGCACGGTGGGAATCGCCCCCAGCTCCAGCGCGCGCGTAAAACTTTTCACCAGGGTTTCGTCGTCGGCCATGATGGCGTTTTTGTACGCCATGAAGTGTTTAAAACTGTTGACGCCGTGCTCGCGCACCAGGGTGCCCATCTCGGCGTGCACCGAGTCGGCCCACCAGGTCACGGCCACGTGAAAAGTATAGTCGCCGGCCGACTTGGCGGCCCAGCCGCGCCAGATGTGGTAGGCGTCGAGCAGCGACTGCTGCGGATCGGGGATGACGAAATCCATGATGGTGGTGGTGCCGCCGGCCAGGCCGGCCGCCGTGCCGGTGAAAAAATCGTCGGCGGTGACGGTGCCCATGAAGGGCAGCTGCATGTGCGTGTGGGTGTCGATCCCGCCCGGCATGACGTATTGGCCGCCGGCGTCGATGACGGTGGCGTTGGGCGGCGCCTCGAGATTGTCGCCGACGGCGACGATGGTGTCGCCGAAGACGATGACGTCGGCCTTGAAGGCGCGGTCGGCGTTGACGACGGTACCGCCGCGGATGAGGATGCTCATAGGATCTCCTGTGATGGCTATGCGTGGGCAAGGGCTGGGCGGCGCGCTCGCATGAGCGCGCCGTACACCACCGCTGAAATGGCGATACCGACGAACCAGGCGTAGGTATACATCAGTTTGAAGCCTTCACCGACCGAAGGAAAGGCGGCCGGAAAGGCGGCGTTCAGAAAACCGGGAATATTCGGCAGCACGCCGAGGATGAAGGCGACGATGGCGACCATGTTCCAGCCGTTGCCGTACGAATAGGCGCCGCCCTCGCGGTACAGCTGCTGCACGTCGAGCTCGGTCTTGCGGATGAAATAATAGACGACGATGAGGATGCCGGCGATGGGCCCCAGCAGGGCCGAGTAGCCTAGCAGCCAGGTGAAGATATAGCCCTGGGTCGATTCGAGTATCTTCCACGGCATCATGACCAGCGCAATCGCCTCTGTCAGGTAGCCGCCGCTGCGGTAGGATATCAACTTCGGCGCCAGCGCAGTATAGTCGTAGGCCGGCCCCCCCAGGTTGGCGGCCAGGTTGACGCTGACGGTATCGATCAGCAGCACGATCAGGGCGATGAGTACGGCGGCGCCGGTCATGCGGCTGGCCAGGTCGACCGGGTCCCAGATCGCCTTGCCGTACAGGACCACCGTGGCCGACGTGACGATCACCGCCAGCGCGGCCAGTAAGCCCATCGGCACCGGCAGGC
>JAQGNM010000465.1 GCA_028291845.1 Massilia sp.
GAAGGTGGCGACGGGAATTCCTTTTGGCATTTGCACGATCGACAGCAGCGAGTCTTCCCCGCGCAAATATTTGGAAGGCACGGGCACGCCCAGCACCGGCACGATGGTCTTGGCAGCCAGCATGCCGGGCAAGTGCGCCGCGCCGCCAGCACCGGCGATGATGGCGCGCAAACCGCGCGATTTCGCCTGCTCGGCGTAGCTGAACATTTCGTCCGGCATGCGGTGCGCGGAAATGACACGGGCTTCGTGGGCGATGCCGAACTGCTCGAGCATGGCGACCGCATGCTGCATCACATCCCAGTCGGACGACGAACCCATCACCACGCCAACCAGCACTTGTTTTTGATCGTTCATCAACGAATCACTCATCGATGGCCAATTTCTTGCCCGTCAAGCGTTCGATGGCCTCGAAATATTTCGCCTGGGTTTTATCGATCACCTCGTGCGGCAGCGGCGGCGGCGGCGCCGTCTTGCCCCAGTCGCTCAGGGTTTCCAGATAGTCGCGCACGAACTGCTTGTCGAACGACGGCGGAGACATGCCCGGGCGATACGAGTCGGCCGGCCAGAACCGTGACGAATCCGCCGTCAGCACTTCATCCATCAGGTGCATCACGCCATTGTCATCGAGGCCGAATTCGAACTTGGTGTCGGCAATGATGATGCCGCGCGTGGCGGCGTACTCGGCGGCGGCTTTGTACAGGGCAATGGCGGTATCGCGCATTTTGGCGGCCAGTTCGGCGCCGATGCGCTGTTCCATTTCCTGGTAGCTGATGTTCTCGTCGTGTTCGCCAAGGTCGGCCTTGGCGGCCGGCGTAAAAATCGGCTCCGGCAGTTTTTCCGCCTGTTGCAAGCCGGCCGGCAGGGTGACGCCGCAGATCGAACCGGTTTCCTGGTAATCCTTCCAGCCCGAGCCGATGATGTAGCCGCGCACCACCGCTTCCACCATGATCGGTTTGAGTTTTTTCGCCACCACGGCGCGCCCGCGCACCTGCTCGACTTCGTCCGGCGCCACCACCGATTCGGGGGCGATGCCGGTCAGGTGGTTCGGCACGATGTGGCCGAGCTTGTCGAACCAGAAATCGCTCATCTGATTGAGCACCATGCCCTTGCCGGGAATCGGCTCGTTCATGACGACATCGAAAGCGGATAAACGGTCGGTGGTGACGATCAGGATCTTGTCGTTGCCGACGGCGTAATTGTCGCGCACCTTGCCGTGACCCAGCAGCGGCAGGGAGGCGATGGTGGTTTTATACAGGCTGTTCATTGGAGGCTACCGGAGAGACGTGACTGGCAGGCAGGGCTGCCAGTGGAAAAAATCAGGCGGCGAGTATAACCCGGCCGCCTGTGCGACGCATGCTTGATTGACGGCTTATTTGACGATCTGCGACAGCTCGCCCTTGGCGTAACGCTCGGCCATTTTCTCGAGCGGAATCGGCTTGATCTTGGCGGCTTGTCCTTCGCAACCAAACGCCTGGAAGCGCGCCTGGCAGATTTTCATGGCGGCCTCGCGGGCTGGCTTCAACCAGTCGCGCGGGTCGAACTTCGATGGGTTCTCGAACATGTATTTGCGCACGGCGGCGGTCATGGCCAGGCGGATGTCGGTGTCGATGTTGATCTTGCGAACGCCGTGACGAATGCCTTCCTGGATTTCTTCGACCGGCACGCCGTAGGTTTCTTTCATGTCGCCGCCAAATTCGCGGATGATCGCCAGCAGTTCCTGCGGCACTGACGAGGAGCCGTGCATCACCAGGTGGGTGTTCGGGATGCGTGCGTGGATTTCCTTGATGCGGTCGATGGCGAGAATGTCGCCGGTCGGCTTGCGGGTGAATTTGTAGGCGCCGTGCGAGGTGCCGATGGCAATGGCGAGCGCGTCGCACTGGGTGCGGGCAACGAAGTCGGCGGCCTGGTTGGCGTCGGTGAGCAACTGCTCGCGGGTCATGGTGCCGTCGGCGCCGTGGCCGTCTTCCTTGTCGCCCTTCATGGTTTCGAGCGAACCGAGCACGCCAAGTTCGGCCTCGACGGTCACGCCGATCGAGTGGGCGAATTTCACCACTTCGCGCGAGGTCTCGACGTTGTATTCGTAGCTGGCGACGCTCTTGCCGTCCGCTTCGAGCGAGCCGTCCATCATGACGGAGGTAAAGCCGGAGCGGATCGCGGTCATGCAGACGGCCGGCGACTGGCCGTGGTCCTGGTGCATGACGACGGGGATGTGCGGATAGGCTTCGACGGCAGCGTCGATCAGGTGGCGCAAAAACGCTTCGCCCGCATATTTGCGCGCGCCGGCCGAGGCTTGCATGATGACCGGGCTGCTGCTGGCGTCGGCGGCGGCCATGATGGCTTGCACCTGTTCCAGGTTGTTGACGTTAAAAGCCGGCAAACCATAACCGTTTTCGGCGGCGTGGTCGAGAAGCTGACGGAGTGAGACGAGTGCCATGGTAGTGCTCCAGACAATAGTAGAAATAGTTTTTTTAAGAAGGCCAATGCCGGTCGACCGCGGTCAGCCGAACTCGCCCACCCGAACAATTTTGAGCGCGTTGGTGCCGCCCACCTGTCCCATCGGCTCACCCCAGGTGCAGACGATCATGTCACCCTTGTTGACGATTCGATTGGCGACCATCAAATCCTCCGCCTGTTTGAGCACTGCGCTGCTGTCGCCTTCCTGGGTCAGGTGGTAGGCGTGCACATTGCGATAGAGCGACACTTTGCGCTGGGTGGAAATGATCGGCGTGAGGGCGAAAATCGGCGCCGCCACCCGGTGCCGGCTCATCCACAATGCGGTGGAGCCCGATTCCGTCAGCGCGGCAATCGCCTTCACGCCCAGGTGGTGGGCGGTAAATAAAGTGCCGTAGGCAATCGACTGGTCGATGCGGGTGAATCTGACATTCAAAAAATCGGCATCGAGCTGATTGTATTCGGACTGCTCCGCTTCGACGCAGATGGCGGCCATCATTTCTACCGTCTCGATCGGATATTTTCCCGTTGCCGTCTCGGCCGAGGTCATCACCGCATCGGTGCCGTCGAGCACCGCGTTGGCGACGTCAGACACTTCGGCACGGGTCGGCACGGCATTGAAAATCATCGACTCCATCATCTGGGTGGCGGTGATGGTGAGCTTGTTGGAGGCGCGCGCCATGGCGATCATGCGCTTTTGCAAGGCCGGCACGGCGGCATTGCCCACTTCCACCGCCAGGTCGCCGCGGGCGACCATGATGCCGTCGGAAGCATCGAGGATTTCCTGCAACGCGGGAATCGCTTCGGCGCGCTCGATCTTGGCGATCAACATGGCTTTGTGCTGCCACGGCTCGCCGGCGATATTCGCCAGTTGACGGGCCATTTCCATGTCGGTGCCGCTTTTCGGGAAGGAAATGGCGAGGTAATCGGCCTGGAACGCCATCGCCGTCTTGATGTCCTCCATGTCTTTCGAGGTCAACGCCGGCGCGGTCAGGCCGCCGCCCTGGCGGTTGATGCCCTTGTTGTTCGACAGGATGCCGCCGACCCGCACGGTGGTGAAAATCTCGGCGCCGACGACCTTATCGACGATCAGCACGATCAAGCCATCGTTGAGCAGCAGCTTGTCGCCCGCGCGGACGTCGCGCGGCAGCGCCTTGTAGTCCAGACCCACGCGCTCGCGGTTGCCCAGCTCGCCGTTGCTGCCCCACTTGGCATCGAGGATGAACTTGTCGCCCTGGTCGAGCACGACCTTTCCCTCTTCAAACTTGCCGACGCGAATTTTCGGCCCCTGCATATCGGCCATGATCGCCACCTCGCGGCCGCACTCGGCGGCGGCGCGGCGCACCAGGGCGGCGCGGTCGATGTGGTCCTGCCCGCTACCGTGCGAAAAATTGAGCCGCACCACGTCGACGCCGGCGCGAATCATCTTGACGAGCATATCGAAATCCGACGAAGCCGGGCCGATGGTTGCAACAATCTTGGTGCCACGTAGCATGGAGTGCGCCTTAATCCAGGAAATCCAGTAAAGGGAGGTCGATCAGGAAGCCTTGCGCTGCAGGAGTATCTCTACGGCCGGTAGGGTCTTGCCTTCCAAAAATTCCAGGAAAGCGCCACCGCCGGTAGAGATATACCCGATTTTATCGGTAATGTCATATTTTGCAATGGCGGCGAGGGTGTCGCCGCCGCCGGCGATCGAGAACGCTTTCGAATCGGCAATCGCCATCGCCAGGGTCTTGGTGCCACCGCCGAACTGGTCGAACTCGAACACGCCGACCGGGCCGTTCCAGACGATGGTGCCGGCTTGCGCGATCTGCGACGCCAGCAGGGCGGCGGTCTCAGGGCCGATATCGAGGATCATGTCGTCGTCTTCGACGTCGGCGACCTTTTTGGTGGTAGCGGCGGCGGTGGGCGAAAATTCCTTCGCGCAAACGACGTCGGTGGGAATCGGCACGCTGGCGCCGCGCGCCGCCATCATGTCGATGATGGCCTTGGCTTCACCGACCAGCTCGGCTTCGACCAGCGACTTGCCGATGTTCAGGCCGACCGCTTTCATGAAGGTGTTGGCAATGCCGCCGCCGACCACCAGGTGGTCGACCTTGTCGGCCAGCGCTTTGAGAATCGACAGTTTCGAGGACACCTTGGAGCCGGCGACAATTGCCAGCAGGGGACGCGCCGGGGCGCCGAGCGCCTTGCCCAGGGCATCGAGCTCGGCCGCGAGCAGTGGTCCGGCGCAGGCGACCGGGGCGAACTTGGCAATACCGTGGGTGGTGGCTTCAGCGCGGTGGGCGGTGCCGAAGGCATCGTTCACGTACACGTCGCACAGCTTGGCCATCTTCTGGGCCA
>JAQGNM010000466.1 GCA_028291845.1 Massilia sp.
GGCCTCGTCCTTGCGCACGGCATACACGGCCTGCTGGAAGTCGCGCCGTTCGACGTGCTCCAGGAAGTCAGATAGTTCTTTGTCTGTGGCCATGCGTGGAGGGAGGGGACAGCTGCATTAATAGTTAGACATCTTGACGCGAAAACTGAGGCATCCTAGCAAAAATGGCCTTGCTTTGCTTGCCTTTAACGCACAACTTGTTCACAAACTTTGCACGAGCGCGGTGCAATTGCTCAATAACCGACAGTTTTTCTTGACCAGATTGGTGCAACGCAGTAATGTGAACAACGCTTTGCCATCCCGAAGCTCTATGGTCCCGTCGTGACCGGCACACAAGGCCAACATCGACGAGACGCGCTTTCATATGTAGGCAGTTTGCTCTGACCCGTGCCACAAGCACGAGAGGTTTGCACATTCGCTACAGAAACTCATGCCGAACGAGTTGCGCCCAGCGCCGCTTCGAAGACGTCACTGGTTGACGTGGACGATCGCCGCGACCGCAGAAAGAAGGGACGCCTGAGCACTGTCGCGCCATGCAAGCATCGCCAGGAATGAGCATCCGATCACCTCCCGATGGGTCTTGAAAGGAATGTTTTATGACTAACGAAGCAGCGGCTCCCATCACGGGCGCCGAGATTGTCGTCCGCTGTCTGGCGGAAGAAGGCGTCAAGCACGTCTTCGGCTACCCCGGTGGGGCAGTTCTGTATATCTACGACGCTATTTTTCAGCAGGACAAATTCCAGCACGTGCTCGTCCGCCACGAGCAAGCCGCCGTGCACGCCGCCGATGCCTATTCGCGCAGCTCGAACACGGTCGGCGTCGCCCTGGTCACCTCCGGTCCCGGCGTCACCAATGCCGTCACCGGCCTGTCGACCGCCTACATGGATTCGATTCCCATGGTGGTCATCTCCGGCCAGGTGCCCAGCCACGCGATCGGCCAGGATGCCTTCCAGGAATGCGACACCGTCGGCATCACCCGCCCGGTGGTGAAACACAACTTCCTCGTGAAAGATGTGCGCGACCTGGCTGAAACCATCAAAAAAGCCTTCTTCATTGCCCGCACCGGCCGTCCCGGCCCCGTGCTGGTCGATATTCCCAAGGACATCAGCATGCACAAGTGCGTGTTTTCGTATCCGAAGGAAATCGAAATGCGCAGCTACAAGCCGGTTGACAGGGGCCATTCGGGGCAGATCCGCAAAGCCGTCCAGCTGCTGTTGCAAGCCGAACGGCCAATGATCTACGCCGGCGGCGGCGTGATCCTGGCGAATGCCTCGGCGGAATTGAACAAGCTGGTCGACAAGCTCGGCTTCCCGGTGACCAATACCCTGATGGGCCTGGGCGCCTACCGCTCCTCCTCGGACAAGTTTGTCGGCATGCCGGGCATGCACGGCACCTATGAAGCCAACCTCGGCATGCAAAATTGCGACGTGCTGATCGCCATCGGCGCGCGCTTCGACGATCGCGTGATCGGCAATCCGAAGCACTTCGCCTCGCACCCGCGCAAGATCATCCACATCGACATCGACCCATCGTCGATTTCGAAACGGGTCAAGGTCGACATCCCGATTGTCGGCAACGTCAAGGACGTGCTGGTGGAGTTTCTTGCCCAGCTCGACGCCGCCGAAGCGAAGCCGAATCCGGTCGCGCTGCAAGCCTGGTGGAAGCAGATCGCCGAATGGCGCAGCCGCGACTGCCTCGGCTATCAACATTCCGATACCGTCATCAAGCCGCAAGCGGTGGTGCAGAGCCTGTGGGACGTGACGGGCGGCGACGCCTTCATCACCTCCGACGTCGGCCAGCACCAGATGTGGGCGGCCCAGTACTATCCCTTCGACAAGCCACGCCGCTGGTTGAACTCGGGCGGCCTGGGCACCATGGGCGTCGGCTTGCCGTATGCCATGGGCGCGCAAATGGCCAACCCGGGCGCGACGGTGGCCTGCATCACCGGCGAAGGTTCGATCCAGATGAACATCCAGGAGCTGGCGACCTGCAAGCAATATCACCTGACCCCGAAAATCATCCTGCTCAACAACCGCGCGCTGGGCATGGTGCGCCAGTGGCAGCAGATCGATTACGGCGGACGCTATTCCGAGTCCTACATGGATTCGCTGCCGGACTTCAAGATGATGGCGGAAGCCTATGGTCACGTCGGCATGAACATCGACAAGCCGGGCGACGTCGAGGGCGCGCTGCGCGAGGCCTTCGCCATGAAGGACAAGCTGGTATTCATGAATTTCATCACCGACCAGAGCGAAAATGTGTGGCCGATGGTGAAGGCAGGTAAGGGCCTGTCCGAAATGCTGCTCGGATCGGAGGACCTGTAATGCGCCATATTATTTCAGTACTGCTGGAAAACGAAGCGGGTGCCCTGTCGCGCGTGGTCGGCCTGTTCTCCGCCCGCGGCTATAACATCGAAACTCTGACCGTGGCGCCGACCGAAGATGCGACGCTGTCGCGCATGACCGTCGTCACCAGCGGCTCGGACGACATCATCGAGCAGATCACCAAGCACCTGAATCGCCTGATCGAGGTGATCAAGGTGGTCGATCTCACCGAAGGCCAGCACATCGAGCGGGAACTGATGCTGATCAAGGTGCGGGCGGTCGGCAAGGAGCGGGAAGAAATGAAGCGTACCGCCGACATTTTCCGCGGCCGCATCATCGACGTCACCGAAAAGACCTACACGATCGAACTGACCGGCAACAAGGGCAAGCTCGATGCGTTTATCGATTCGATCGACCGTGCTTCGATCCTCGAGACCGTCCGAACCGGCGGCTCGGGCATCGGCCGCGGCGAGCGCATCCTCAAAGTCTAAATTTAAAATCAATTACGAATTCACCAAGGAATGAACATGAAAGTTTTCTACGACAAAGATTGCGACCTCTCCCTCGTCAAAGGCAAAAACGTCGCCATCATCGGCTACGGTTCGCAAGGCCATGCGCACGCGCAAAATCTGAACGATTCGGGCGTCAACGTGACGGTCGGCCTGCGCAAGGGTGGCGCTTCGTGGAACAAGGTAGAGCAGGCCGGCTTGAAAGTGGCCGAAGTCAATGAGGCGATCAAGGCTGCCGACATCATCATGATCTTGCTGCCAGACGAAAACATCGCTCAGGTCTACAAGGAAAATGTCGAGCCGAACGCCAAGCAGGGCGCGGTGCTGGCCTTCGCCCACGGTTTCAACGTCCATTACGGTCAAGTGGTGCCGCGTGCCGACCTCGACGTCATCATGATCGCGCCGAAAGCGCCGGGCCACACCGTGCGCGACACCTACGCCCACGGCGGCGGCGTGCCGCACCTGGTCGCCGTCTACCAGGACAAATCGGGCTCGGCCCGTGACGTCGCCTTGTCGTACGCCATGGCCAACGGCGGCGGCCGCGCCGGCATCATCGAAACGAACTTCCGCGAAGAAACCGAGACCGACCTGTTCGGCGAACAAGCCGTGCTGTGCGGCGGCGCTGTCGAGCTGATCAAGGCCGGCTTCGAAACCCTGACCGAAGCTGGTTACGCGCCGGAAATGGCATACTTCGAATGCCTGCACGAGCTGAAACTGATCGTCGATCTCATCTATGAAGGTGGCATCGCCAACATGAATTACTCGATCTCGAACAACGCGGAATACGGCGAGTATGTCACCGGTCCGAAGATCGTCACCGAAGACACCAAGAACGCCATGCGCCAGTGCCTGAAGGACATCCAGACCGGCGAGTACGCCAAGAGCTTCATCCTCGAGAACAAGGCCGGCGCGCCGACCCTGATCTCGCGCCGCCGTCTCAACGCCGAGCACGAAATCGAACAGGTGGGCGGCAAGCTGCGGGCGATGATGCCGTGGATTGCCAAGAACAAGCTGGTTGATCAGTCGAAGAATTAATTAGAAGGGGGACTGGCCGGGCCGCGTTCGGACCGCAGGTGCCTGTCCCATGTGGTATCCGAAGCAAAGTTTGCTTCTGCGCGAAATTGGGACAGGCACCCTGTGGGTGCCAGTCCCCCCTCCGCTCCGCCTCCGTTCAATTGCAACTTTTCATTACTTCCCTCGTCAATACCCCTCATACCGGTTACTGTTCCTTATTGATATTTCATAAAGGAGCAAGCCACCATGTCCATCCCCAAGTTCGTCCTCGCCGCCGCTTTGCTGGCCGCATCCTCGGCTTACGCCCAATCCACCAGCGGCACCCTTGTCGTCGTCCCCGCCTACGGTGAAGTGGTGCGTGCAAACGACCAGGCGGTGGCCAGTTTCAGCATCGAGGAACAGGACAAGGACAAGGCGGTGGCCGCTTCGAAGGTCAACCAGAAGATGAAGCAGGGCATGGAGATCGTGCGCAAGGAAGATCCCCAGGCGGTGCTGAAAACCGCCGGTTACTATACCTATCCCGTCTACGCCGAGCAGCGCCCGCTGCCCAACGGCGCAAGCACGCCGCCCAAGCCGCAAATCATCGGCTGGCGGGTCGGCCAGAATCTCGAAGTGAAAACGCTGAACCTGGCCGGCTTGCCGAAGACCGCGGCAGCGGCGCAAAAGGTGCTGGCGCTGTCGAGCCTGAATTTCGGCCTGGCGCCTGCCACCCTGAAAAAACTCGACGAAGAGCGCATCGCCGCCACCTACAAAAACCTCAACGAGCGAATTGCTTCGATCGCCGCGGCAATGGGCCGCAACCGCGCCGAAGCGACCATCGACACCGTCGATTTCGAGGGTTCCGGCAAATACGTCGGGCAGGAGCAGGCGGCGCCGATGGCGATGAAGGCGATGCGGATGAACGATTCGCAAGCTGTCGCCGAACCGTCGTTCGAGCCGGGCGAGACGACCTTGCAGATGAACGTGGTGGGCAAGGTGCGCTTCAAGTAAGGTCGCCAGGGAATCGGTAAATATTGCGTGATTTGCAATTCACGCTTATCGTGTCGGTTCTTAATTGACCTGGAGAATCGCATGGTCCTGATCAGACACTTCGCTGCCGCCACCATCCTGATGGCGGCAGCGTCCGCCTTTGCCCAGTCGACCAGCGGCGCCACGGTGGTGGTGCCCGCCACCGGCGAAGTGGTGCGCGCCAACGATCTGGCGATTGCCACCTTCGGCATCGAGGAGCAGGACCAGGACAAGGCGGCGGCGGCTTCGCGGGTCAATCGCAAGATGGCCGAAGGGATGGCGATCCTGCGCGCGGCCGATCCGCAGGCCAGCCTGAAGACCCAGGGCTACTATACGTATCCCGTGTATGCCGAACAGCCACGTCCGCTCAGCGGCATGCCGGCGCAAAAGCCGGTCACCGTCGGTTGGCGTGTCGGCCAGTACGTGCAGCTGAAAACATTGAACCTGGCCGCGCTGCCGAAAACAGCTGCGGCCGCGCAAGCGGTGCTGTCGCTTAACAGCGTCAACTTCGGCCTGTCGCCGGCGACCTTGAAAAAGGTCGATGATGAGCGGATCGCCGCCACTTACGCCAATTTGAAGGAGCGCATCGCTTCGATCGCAGCTGCGATGGGCAGAACGCCTGCCGACGCCGTGCTCGACACGGTCGACCTCGAGGCTACGGGCAATTACGCGGTGCAGGTGACGGGCAGCCGTGTCCAATATGCTGCGCGCGCCGTTGCGTCGGCCGCGCCCGAGGTGGCTGAACCCTCGTTCGAGCCGGGCGAAACCACCTTGCAAATGAAGGTGGTGGGCAAGGTGCGCTTCAAGTGAGTGCGCACCAGGCGCTAGGGAAGCGCTGAACGCGCCTCGGACTTGTCCGTTTGCCCACTATAATGAGGACATCGGTGTTTACAGCGCTCAACATGAAACGGACCCACGATGCAACCATTTAGCCCGCGCAAAAAACGTGTCAAGAAACTGGCCCGTTTCGGCCGCCGCAAGCTCGACGCCGCCGGCAACCCGGTGCGCCGCCGCGGCATTTATTTGTTGCCGAACGCTTTCACAACGGCAGCCTTGTTCTGCGGCTTTTACGCCATCGTGCAGGCGATGAACCTGAAATTCGAGCACGCCGTCTGGGCCATCTTCGTGGCGATGGTGCTCGATGCGCTCGACGGCCGCGTGGCGCGGCTGACCAACACCCAGTCCGAATTCGGCGCCCAATACGACAGCCTGTCCGACATGGTCTCGTTCGGCGCCGCGCCGGCGCTGGTGATCTACGAGTGGTCGCTGCGCGGCCTGGGCAAGGCCGGCTGGGTCGCGGCCTTCATTTATTGCGCCGGCGCCGCCTGCCGCCTGGCCCGTTTCAATACCAATATCGAAGTGGTCGACAAGCGCTATTTCCAGGGCTTGCCCAGCCCTGCCGCCGCCGCCCTGGTGGCCGGCTTCATCATGATGATGAGCGACTTCGGCGTCTCCGGGCTGTCGGTGTCGTGGTATTCGTTCGTGGTTGCCCTGTTCGCCGGCTTGACCATGGTGACCAATGTGCCGTTCTACAGTTTCAAGGACGTTAATTTCAGAAAAACCGTGCCGTTCATCACCGTATTCCTGATCGCACTGGTGCTGGCGCTGATCGCCATCGATACGGCCAAGGTGCTGTGGCCGCTGTTCGTGCTGTACGGCCTGTCGGGCTACGCGATTTATTTATACCGGCTGGTCAAGGGCAAGCCGGTCAGCATCATCCAGACCGACGATACATCGGTGCAGGCCAACGAGCGGCTGTAAGGGCACGAGGGATTGCCGACAGATTGTCGATGGATTGTCGATGCAAAAAGGCAGCCGGTTGGCTGCCTTTTTTTGTGCAAAGCTGCGCTCGCTTCAGGATTTCGGGGTGACCACCAGTTCGTATCGCAGCGGCACGGGCGAACCGGGGAACTGCGCGCTGCAAGCGGTGTCCTTGCACAAGCGCAGGCTGAAGTTGCCCGTCAATGTTGGATCTAAGCGCCCGTCCGCGTTCACGACCGGCTGTCACATATTCTCGCTCAGCGGTTGAAACGCCGCTCGTCGTACATGGGATCGGGCCCGTTCTGCATCATGCGCACGATGCCGGCCTGGTCGAAATGCACGTGCATCATTGAATTCCACACGCCGGCCTCCTTGTAGCGGTAGGACCATACTTCATAGTTGTTCAGGTGCACGCGCGAGGTTTCGGCCGGGCGGCCGATGGTGCGCAGGACGTCGTCCTTGGTGGCGCTGTTCAGTTTCAGGGTGGCGAATTTCTCGCCCGTCAACACCTGTTCGAAGCTGCGCAAGCGGTTGTCCGGGCCAAATCGCGCCATGTAGGTAAATTGACCGTAGGGGCCGCGGGCGTATTCGAATTCCTGGCCGTCGGGCAGGGGATAGACGGCGGTGGGCCGGCCGAACTTGCCGATGACGGTATCGACCGGGTCGCCCGGCATGGGTGGCGGGCCGCCGATGACGCCGGCGCAGCCGCTCAGAATTACTTGCGTACTCAACAATATCGCTGCAATGGGCAATTTCATAGTGTCCTTTCGAAAGGTTTTCTTCCATGATGCCCGAGCGTGCCAAATTCTTCACTGGCCGCACGTCCCGAATTCGCATATAATCGCCGGTCTGGCCATTTGGCCGGTTCAATCGAAGTTCACGGTGCGCTGGGTTACGACTCTTGCACCGCATGTGAAAGGTAATATCATGTCCGTAGAAAATATCAACAAGTCGGCTATCATCGCCGACAACGCACGTGGCCAAAACGACACCGGCTCGCCGGAAGTCCAGGTCGCACTGCTGACCGCCCGCATCAACGAACTCAATGGTCACTTCAAGGCTCACGCCAAGGATCACCACTCGCGCCGCGGCCTGATCATGATGGTCAACCGTCGTAAGAGCCTGCTGTCCTACCTGAAGTCGAAAGACGCGACCCGTTATCGCGATCTGATCGCCAAACTCGGCCTGCGCAAGTAATTTTTGCCCAACGCGTTCTGACCGAAAATGCCTGCGCCAGTCTGACTGTCGCGGGCATTTTGCATTTTTAATGCCGAAATTGTTGAATTAAAGCAGTAAAGATGGCGTCTCAGCCATCTGTGGTGAGGTGAACGACAGCCCCTGAAAATCTGTCGGCAAATAGAAAGGGATTACCCATGTTTAACAAAGTCACGAAAACCTTCCAGTACGGCCAACACCAGGTCACCCTCGAGACCGGCGAAATCGCCCGCCAGGCATCCGGCGCCGTGATGGTGTCGATCGAAGACACCGTCGTGCTGGCAACCGTGGTGGCCCGCAAGGACGCCAAGCCGGGCCAGGATTTCTTCCCGCTGACCGTCGATTACGTCGAGAAGACCTACGCCGCCGGCAAGATCCCAGGCGGCTTCTTCAAGCGCGAAGGCCGTCCTTCGGAAAAGGAAACGTTGACCTCGCGCCTGATCGACCGTCCGATCCGCCCGCTGTTCCCTGAAGGCTACCTGAACGAAGTCCAGGTCATTATCCACGTGCTGTCGGTCAACCCTGAGATCGATCCGGACATCGCCGCCATGATCGGCGCCTCCGCCGCCCTGAGCGTTTCCGGCGTGCCGTTCAACGGTCCGGTCGGCGCCGCCCGCGTCGGCTACGCCAACGGCCAGTACATCCTCAACCCGACCACCACCGAACTGAAAACCTCGCAGATGGACCTGGTCGTCGCCGGCACCGAAACAGCCGTGCTGATGGTCGAGTCGGAAGCCCAGCAACTGTCGGAAGAAATCATGCTCGGCGCCGTCGTTTTCGGCCACGAACAGATGAAAGCCGTCATCGACGCGATCCACGATCTGGTGCGCGACGGTGGCAAGGACGAAATCGTCTGGACCCCGCCTGCCAAAAACGAAGCGCTGATCGCCCGCGTGGCGAAATTTGCCGACGCCAAGATCAACGACGCCTACCAGACCAAGCAGAAGTCGGAACGTCAGGCCAAGCTGAAATCGGCATTCTCGGAAGTGGTTGCCGACCTGAACGCCGAGACGCCCGATGCGCCGGTCGATTCGGCTGAAGTCGGCAACATCCTGTTCGACATCGAAGCGAAGGTCGTGCGTTCGCAGATCCTCAACGGCGAGCCACGCATCGACGGCCGCGACACCCGCACCGTGCGCCCGATCGCGATCCGCACCAGCATCCTGCCGCGCACCCACGGTTCGGCCCTGTTCACCCGCGGCGAAACGCAAGCCTTGGTGGTGGCCACCCTCGGCACCGCCCGCGACAGCCAGAAGATCGACGCGCTGATGGGAGAGTACACCGACTCGTTCATGATGCACTACAACATGCCGCCGTTCGCCACCGGCGAAACCGGCCGCGTCGGCACCCCGAAGCGCCGCGAAATCGGCCACGGCCGCCTGGCCAAGCGCGCGCTGATCG
>JAQGNM010000479.1 GCA_028291845.1 Massilia sp.
AGCACATACCGGCGAAGGCCATCGCGGCGGCGCGCGCCCAGGGCTTCGAAGCGACGGCCGATTTCGCGCGCGCCGCCGAACCCGATGCGCTGATCATCTGCGTGCCGACGCCGCTGAACGCCTACCGCGAACCCGACATGAGCTTCATCCTGAATACCGCGAACGCGCTGGCTCCGCATATCCGCCCCGGCCAGATCGTATCGCTCGAAAGCACCACCTATCCCGGCACCACCGACGAAGAACTGCGGCCGCGCATCGAGGCGCGCGGATTCGATATCGGCGACGATGTGTTCCTGGTCTTTTCTCCCGAGCGCGAAGACCCGGGCAATCCGAACTTCGGCACGCGCACCATACCCAAGGTGGTCGGCGGCTCGACGCCGGCTTGCCAGCGCGCCGGCGTCGCGCTGTACGGCGCGGCGGTGGACCGGGTGGTGCCGGTGAGTTCGACGCGCGCCGCCGAACTCACCAAGCTGCTCGAGAACATCCACCGCGCGGTCAACATCGGGCTGGTCAACGAGATGAAGATCATCGCCGACCGCATGGATATCGATATCCATGAAGTCATCAACGCCGCCGCGACCAAGCCGTTTGGATTCACGCCCTACTATCCCGGTCCCGGCCTCGGCGGCCACTGCATTCCGGTCGATCCCTTCTATCTCACCTGGAAAGCGCGCCAGTTCGGCCTGCATACCCGCTTCATCGAGCTGGCCGGCGAAATCAACAGCGACATGCCGCACTGGGTGGTCGGCAAGCTGACCGACGCCCTGAACGCCCGTTCGCGCTCGGTCAAGGACAGCCGCGTGCTGGTACTGGGCATCGCCTACAAAAAAGATGTCGAGGACATGCGCGAATCGCCCTCGGTCGAACTGATGGAGATCCTGCGCGACAAGGGCGCGCTGGTCGACTATTCTGACCCCCATGTACCGGTGTTTCCGCGCATGCGCGAACACCATTTCGACTTGGCAAGTGTCGCCCTGACGGCGCATACCATCGCCTCGTACGACGTGGTCCTGATCGCCACCAGCCACAGCGCCTTCGATTACGTCCTGATCGCCGAACATGCCCGCCTGATCATCGACACTCGCGGGGTTTACAAAGAAGTGCTGCCGAACGTCGTCAAAGCCTGAGGAGCCATCATGCGCAACTTCGCTGCGGCCATACTGGACCGCAAAATCCGCTTCGCGCTGGTCGGCTGCGGCCGCATCGCCCAAAACCATTTCGGCGCCATCGCCCAGCATGCCGACCGCTGCGAACTGGTCGGCGTGTGCGACATTGACGCCGGCCGCCTGGCCGAAGCGGCATCGGCTACCGGCGCGCGTCCCTTCCCCACGCTGGGCGCGATGCTGGCCGGCTGCGAGGCCGACGCCGTGATCGTTTGCACGCCGTCCGGCATGCACGCCGAGCAAACTGTGCAAATCGCCGCCAGCGGCCGCCACGTGATTACCGAAAAACCCATGGCCACCCGCTGGGAGGACGGCAAGAGGATGGTGGCCGCGTGCGACCAGGCCGGCGTGCGCCTGTTCGTGGTCAAGCAAAACCGCCGCAACGCCACCCTGCAGCTGCTCAAGAGCGCAATGGAAAAAAAGCGCTTCGGCCGCATCTACATGGTCAACCTGAATGTATTCTGGACCCGCCCCGACGCCTATTACAACAGCGCCAAATGGCGCGGCACCTGGGAATACGACGGCGGCGCCTTCATGAATCAGGCGAGCCACTACGTCGACCTGATCGACTGGCTGATCGGCCCGGTCGAAAGCCTGCAGGCCTACACCGCCACTCTGGCGCGCGATATCGAGGTGGAAGATACCGGCGTGTTGTCGATTCGCTGGCGCAACGGCGCACTCGGCTCGATGAACGTCACCATGCTCACCTATCCGCGCAACCTGGAAGGCTCGATCACCGTCCTCGGCGAACACGGCTCAGTGCGCATCGGCGGGGTCGCCGTCAACGAGGTGCAGCAGTGGGAGTTCGCCAAACCCGACCCTGACGACGCACGCGTCGAACAGGCCAGCTACCAGACCACCTCGGTGTACGGCTTCGGCCATCCGCTCTACTACGACAACGTCATCCAGACACTGCGCGGCCAGGCCGAGCCGGAAACTGATGGGCGCGAAGGGCTCAAATCGCTCGAAGTGCTGGTTGCCGCCTATCTTTCGGCACGCGACGGCAGAAGAGTCGCGCTGCCGCTGGAGGTGTGAGATGGACGCCGTCATCCACCCCAGCGCCATCGTCGACGCCGGCGCCGAACTTGGCGCCGCCACCCGGGTCTGGCACTTTGCCCACGTGTGCGCCGGCGCCCGCATCGGCGCGGGCTGCTCGCTCGGCCAGAACGTTTTTGTCGGCAACGATGTCGTCATCGGCGACCGCGTCAAGATCCAAAACAATGTGTCGGTGTACGACGCCGTGACGCTGGAGGACGAGGTGTTCTGCGGCCCCAGCATGGTGTTCACCAACGTCTACAACCCACGCTCCGCGGTGACGCGCAAGGACCAGTACCGGCCAACCCGGGTATGCCGCGGCGCCACCCTGGGCGCCAACTGCACGGTGGTGTGCGGCATCACCATCGGCAGATACGCCTTCGTCGCGGCCGGGGCGGTGGTCAACCGCGACGTCGCCGACTTCGCCCTGATGGCCGGCGTGCCGGCGCGCCGCATCGGCTGGATCGGTCGCCATGGCGAGCGCTTGCGCTTTTCGCCCGACGGCAGCGCCGTGTGCCAGCACACGGGCGACGTCTACGTGCTGGAGGGAAGCGTTTGCCGGCTGATCCCCCAGCAGGCACACGCCGCGGCGTCGATACGGGCCCCCGCCTGAACATCCCCGACCACCCTGTAAGGAAGCCTCGCGCATCATGGAATTCATCGATCTCAAATCGCAATATCACGCCAGCCGCAGCGCCATAGACCAGCGCATCCACGCCGTTCTCGAACACGGCCAGTACATCATGGGGCCGGAAGTGGCCGAACTCGAACAACGCCTGGCGCGCTTCAGCGGAGCGCGCGAGTGCATCACGGTTGCCTCCGGCACCGAAGCGCTGATCATTGCGCTGATGGCGCTGGGCATTGGCGCCGGCGATGAAGTGATCACCACGCCGTTTTCCTTCATTGCCACGGCCGAAGCCATCGTGTTGGTGGGCGCCACCCCGGTGTTCGTTGACATCGACCCGACCACCTGCAATATCGATCCCTTTCTGATCGAAGCTAAAATCACTGCGCGCACCCGCGCCATCATGCCGGTGTCCTTGTTCGGCCAGCCGGCCGACATGGAAGAAATCAACGCCATCGCCAGTCGCCACCGCCTGGCTGTGATCGAAGACGCCGCGCAAAGCTTCGGCGCCACCTACCGCGGCAAGCGCAGCTGCAATCTGTCGACCATCGGCTGCACCAGCTTTTTCCCCAGCAAGCCCCTCGGCTGCTATGGCGACGGCGGCGCGATCTTCACCAGCGACGCTGACCTTGCCCAGGCAATGCGTGAAATCCGCGTACACGGTCAGTCGCGCCGCTATGTGCACACCCGCATCGGCGTGGGCGGCCGCATGGACACCCTGCAATGCGCGGTGGTGCTGGCCAAGCTGGACCTTTTCGAATGGGAGCTCGAGCAGCGCACCCGGCTGGCGGCGCGTTACGACGCCTTGCTGTCCGGCCGGTTGGGACTGGTTGGCCGCAGGCCCGACCGGCACAGCGCATTTGCCCAGTACACCGTGATTGTCGATCAACGCGAACGCATGCAAGCCGAGCTGCTCACCGCCGGCATTCCGACCGCTGTCCATTATCCGGTGCCGATCCACAAGCAGCCCGCATATGCCCACTTGGCTGCCGATCCCTGCCCGATGGCCTGCGCGCTGGCGGAAAAAGTCATGAGTGTACCGATGGGGCCCTACATGACGGCCGATGCCGTCGACGGCGTCGCCTTCGCCTTATTGCGTTCTGCCCAGGCCGAATTGCCCGGCGAGCCGGCTGATGCGATATGCTGAAAACACCCTACGACGCCGTCAAGGTAGTACACCTGACCTCGGTACACGGACGCGGCGACACCCGCATTTTCGTCAAGCAGTGCCGTACCCTGGCCGATCACGCTTACCGGGTTGCCCTCGTGGTGGCCGACGGCCGCGGCGACACCATGCTCGATGGTGTGACGATCACGGACGTCGGCAAGCCGAAGGGCCGGCTGCAACGCATGCTGCGCACCACGGCCCGGGTTTACCAGCGCGCCGTTGCGCTCGACGGCGATATTTACCATTTGCATGACCCGGAATTGATCCCGGTCGGCCTGCGCTTGAAGCGCTTGGGCAAAGTGGTGATTTTCGACGCTCACGAAGACGTGCCCAAACAATTGCTCAGCAAGCCATATCTATCTGCCACCGCGGCCCGCCTGCTGTCGCTGGCGTTTTCGCGCTTCGAGCGCAGCGCCTGCGCCCGCCTTGACGGCATCGTTGCGGCCACACCGAGCATCCGCGACAAATTCCTGCTGATTCATCCAGGAACAGTCGATGTCAACAATTATCCCTTGCCGTCCGAATTCGACGCCAGTGCACGCTGGATCGACAAGGCCCCGGAGGTGTGCTACGTCGGCGGCATCGGCGCCACCCGCGGCATCCGTGAACTGGTGCAGGCGTGCGAACTGTTGAGATCGCCCACACGGCTCAGCGTGGCTGGTAATTTCTCCGAGGCGAAGCTGGAAGCGGAGATGACCGCGCTGCCAGGGTGGCAGCGCGTGATCATGCATGGCCATCTCGATCGCGCCGGCGTGCGCCGTATCATGGCGCGGGCGGTCGCCGGCCTGGTCACCTTGCATCCGACCAGCAACTATCTAGAAGCGCTGCCCGTCAAAATGTTCGAATACATGGCGGCCGGCATCCCCGTGATCGCGTCCAATTTTCCGCTTTGGCAATCGATCATTCAGGGGGAACGTTGCGGTCTCTGCGTCGACCCGCTCGATCCGCAGGCCATCGCCGCTGCCATCGACTACCTGGTTGCCCATCCCGCGCTGGCACGGGAGATGGGCGCCAACGGACGCAGGGCCATCCTTGCCACCTACAACTGGGCAGCTCAGGCTACCCGCCTCATCGATTTTTACGGAGCCATCGCCCATGCGAAAAAAATTCGCGTCGCTGCTTGAGCTTGCTCGCACCATCGCCCGTCTGCCGCAGGTCCGCCTGCAGTTTCAGGTCGCCCGCGATCCGGACAATGTCGAGCGGATCTTCAAACATTTCACCAAGCGTCACCCGCGTTACCGCATCATCGGCAATAAAACACTGGGCGCCGCACTCGTTGACCTGACCCGGTTCCAGGCGCCGGCCGACTACATGGCCACCATCAAAGGCCGCAATTGCGGTGAACACCACGCACGCCGTGCCCGCGCCCGCGGCTATCGGGTGGTCGAAATCGACCGCAATAATTATATCGACGACATTCACCACATCAACACCTCGGTCGAGGTACGCCAGGGTCAAACCATGGCCGACTCTTACCTCAACAAGCAGCACCACTATGTCGCGGACCGTAACTACCGCTACTTCGGCACGCTTGACGCATCAGGTCGCCTCGTGGCGTATGGCGAGATCGGCTTGTGGGGCAATTTCGCCGCCTTCAACCGGGTGATCGGGGTGCGCAACAACGACGGCATCATGCACCTGATGGTCAGCGAAATTGTCAGCGTCTTCATCGAAGAGCGCGATGTCGACTACTTGATGTACGACACCTATTTTGGCGCCAGCGCGGGCCTGAAGTCCTTCAAGACCGCGCTCGGCTTTTCCCCATATCGCGCACGTTACAGCCTGAAATGAAAAAACTGATCGACCGGCTGTACAGTGACTATGCGATGCCTTCGCAGCTTGCGGCGCACGAATCGGTGATCGTCACTGCCGCCGAGGCGGGCTACAAGCAACTATCGGTCCGGGAATTCTTCCTCGGCCTTCAGGATCAATTGCCGGAAAATGCATGTGTCATGGTTCACCGACACGACATCGATACCGACCTGCGGACCGCCCGCAAGCTGTTTGAAATCGAAAAGCGGCACCAGGTGCGCTCGAGCTTTTATTTCCGCCTGTCGACCTTGGATTTTCGGCTGATGAGCGAAATCGAGGAATATGGCAGCGAAGCAAGCTACCACTATGAGGAGCTGGCGACCTTTGCAAAACGCCATGGATTGAAACAGGCCGCCGACGTACTGCATCGCCTGCCAGAAATCAAGAAAGAGTTTACGCGCAACTTTTTTTGGATTGAGAAAAAGCTCGGCAGAAAAATGACGACCGTGGCAAGCCATGGCGATTTTGCCAACCGACGCTTGAAACTGCAAAACACCGTCATTCTCGGCGATGCCGACCTGCGCGGCGAATGCGGTATCGCCTGCGAAGCCTACGATTCAGCCCTGATGAAAAACACCGACATCTATATCTCCGACCGCCCCCATCCCCAATATTTCTTCCCCACAACGCCACGCGACGCACTGGGCCGTCATGCCCGCATTTACCTGCTTACGCATCCGCGCCAATTCGAAACCAATTGGACTGAAAACACCAAGGAAAACCTATCGCGTCTTTACCAGTCCCTGATCTGGTAGCCGATACCTACTTCTGGAGCACTTCATGCACACTCGCAAGATCGTGACTGTAATCGGCGCCCGGCCACAATTCATCAAGGCCAGCGCCGTATCGGCGGTGCTGGCCGAGTCGCCGCACTTGCACGAGGTAATGATTCACACCGGCCAGCATTTCGACGCTAACATGTCCGCCGTCTTTTTCGATGAACTGGGAATGCGCGCGCCAGACCACTGCTGCGGTATCCACGGCGGCGCCCATGGCGCCATGACCGGCCGCATGCTGATCGAGGTCGAACGAATTCTTGTCGACGAGGCGCCGGACGCTTTGCTGGTCTACGGTGACACCAATTCCACCCTGGCCGGGGCCCTCGCCGCGGTCAAGCTCGGCATACCGGTTGCCCACGTCGAGGCGGGCTTACGGTCGTTTAACATGGCGATGCCCGAAGAGATCAACCGCATTCTCACCGACCGCATCAGCAACTGGCTGTTCGCACCGACGGCCGGCGCTGTCGCTCACTTGACTGGGGAAGGCGTCGCAGTTGCACGCATCAAGGAGGTCGGCGACGTGATGTTCGACGTGGCGCGCCGTCACGGTGCCCGTTGTGCGCCAGATGAGGGCTTGCTCGCCGAGCTGGCGCGCCGGCACGGCGTGAGTCCAAACTCGTATTGCCTCGCTACCATTCATCGCGCGGAAAGCACCGACCACCCCGCGCGCTTGCGGGCCATCTGTGACGCCCTGATCAGCTTTGCACATGAGCTGCCGGTGATTTTTCCCGTGCACCCGCGCACGCGCCAGTCAATGCACGCGCTGGGCTTGATGGACCGGCTTGCCGGGACGGTGCTGCTGGTCGACCCGCTGGGTTACCGGGATATGGTTCAACTGGAAAAATTCGCCGCCCTGATCGTCACCGACTCCGGCGGCGTGCAAAAAGAAGCATTCTTCCACCAAGTGCCCTGCGTCACCCTGCGCGACGAAACCGAATGGACCGAACTGGTCGACGCCGGCTGGAACCGGCTTGCGCCACCGAACAACGCCGGCGCGATGCTGTCGGTGATGCGAGCCGCCGTCGGCACGCGTGGTCGATCCGCGGCGCCGTATGGCGATGGCAATGCGGCCGGACATATTGTCGCTTGCCTGGAACAAGGTTTAGCGTGACGGGCGGAGAAGACGGCCCGGTCGAGCGAGCAACAACCGCAACATTGCCGGAGTGTTGGCGCGAAGCGCTTGGGTAGACCGCACCAGCGGCGGCGGTGACGCGGGCGAGGTGTGACGGGCGGAGACGACCGCCCAGTCAATTGCGCGACAGCAGCAAGATTGCCGGAGGGTTGGCGCGAAACGCTTGGGTAGACCGCCCCAGCGGAGGCTGTGACGCGGAAGGCCAGAACCAACACGTCAAACTGTCAACCGTGCTTGCCCGCTATATCGTTTAGAGCACAGTCACTTGCGCCGCCGGCTCGCTGCCAGCCCATTGCGTGGTCCGGCGAAACGACGCCGCTGGCGGCAGCGCCCGCCTGACCTTAGGCGATCAAGGGCGCGCGCTGGAATTGCCCGTCGGGCACCGCCAGTGGCACTGCCGGCTAGAGCGCAGTCACTTGCGCCGCCGGCTTGCTGGCAGCCCATTGCGTGGTCCGGCGAAACGACGCTGCTGGCGGCAACGCCCGCCTGACCTTAGCCGATCGAGGGCGCGCGCTGGAATTGCCCGTCGGGCGCCGCCAGTGGCACTGCCGGCGCCATGCCGCCGCGCAGGCGCGTCGCCGCCAGCATCAGGAACAACCAGATCGGCGCTTCATAGAAAAACATTTTTTCGTTTAAAGGAATCAGGAACAAGATCGTCGCCAGTATCAATCCGTTCACAGCGACCGAACGCGCCACCAGCAGCAGCAGCGCCAGCGTCACCACGGCCCCGCCACGTGTGACCAGGTTAAAGGTGACGCCAATATCCTGGTAGTAACAGCGAACGCAGGGATCGGAACCAAAACCAACACCGAACAACTTCTCTTCTATGCTCTGCGTCATATAGGCATGCATGCCTTCGACACGGTGCGACAAACTGCCGTCGTCGTGCTCGAAGAAGCGGTCTTCGAGGTGATTGAGCACGCCAGACAAGGACAGGTAGGCAAAGATCGCCACGCCGAGAATCAGCAGGTGGCTCATCCGAATCTTGCTGCGCCACAGGTACGCCATCAACGCCACCAGCACCGGCACAAAATACACCGATGAGCCTGAATTAGTCAGGAAAATCGACAAGACGGCGAGGAAAGCAGTCCACAGAATTTTTGCGCTATACGACGCCGACAACAGCAGGATGGCGGTCAGGCAGCCCATGTAGTTGGCATATGTTCCCGGTTCGACCTGAATGCCTGAAAACCGTGCGATATTCAAGTAATCTTCCGCGAACCTGCTGTCGGAGCCGAACAGCATCTTGTGAAAGTCAAAAATGCTATGAGTGACCACATAAAACAATACCGCTTGCACCACGATCATCAGCGCATTCACCAGCAACAATACCGAAGCCGCCCCCACAAACTCGCTGCGCCAGCTGTAACTTGACTCGTACAGCATCAGGGCCAGTGCGCCGTTAGCGAGGATTAACAGGGTAAACTGGGCCGGCACCGGCTTGATCAGTATCGTGTGCAGCACGATCGCCAAAACCGACACCGTCATCAGCACTGCCGCCATGCGGATCGTCACCGGTTTGAGAACAATCAGCGGCGCCAGCATGCACATGCCTGCGCCGGCGGCTAAATACTTCGGAAACATGGTCGGGTGGGGGCCAGACTGTTCGAACGGCGTGAACAGCAAAAACAGGGCGCCCAGCAAGGCCAGGAAGGCGTAACGGGAGCCGAGCTTCGCCGCAATCACCCGGCTCATGACTGTTCCATGCTTTGATGCAATGCCTTACCGAAGTTGACGTAGTTGGTTTCTGCATTGAAATGTGCATGCCAATACGCACGTGCCCGCGCGCGATACCCCGCCGCCACGCCCTTGTCGTGAAACTTCAGCAGCGCGGCGGCGATGGTGGCGCAGTCCGCATTCTCGTCAATCAACACCCCGTTTGTCGAATTGACGATTTCGCCACTGCCGCCGACATCGGTTGCCATCATTGGAATGCCGACCGCGCTGGCCTCCATCAAGCTCACGGGAATCCCTTCGGTGTCGCTGACATTGACGATCACGTCAAATGGCGTTTCCCGGTAAAACGCCACCAGGTCGGGCTGCCTCATGTAACCTTTGAAGACCACTTCGACGCGATGGTTGTCCAGCACCCGCGCAACATATGATTCCAGTTGCTGAAACAGCTCACCATCGCCGATGTGGGTCCAACGCACCGTCAGGTCGGCGTTTTCGCTTAGCAGCATAGCGATGGCATCGGCGATCAAATGGATCCGCTTGCCCGGCACCATGAACGAGCACGACAGGATCGAGAGCGTGTCGTCGGCGCGTTGTGGACTGATGAAGCCGGGGTCTTCGACGCCCAGCCTGGCCAGATGAAAGCGCTCGGTCAGGCCCGGGTATTTATGGGCGAGATAGGCTCTGCCGTGTGCGGAAATACAAAAGACTGCGTCGACGCCGGCCATGATGGCGTCGGTAAGACCAGCGTATCCACCGGAGCGGCGTTCTTCGTATAAGTCGCCGCCATGCGCGCGCGCGACGATCGTCAGCGGTGCAACCGAGAACGAACGCGCTTTCTGGCGGAACGCCAAAGCGCCGGCGATTTCGGGCACTATCCAGTAAAAATAGATCATGTCGTAATGGCGGCCGGCCGCGCGCTGTCGCTCAAGAAATTGCTCGAACAGTCGGGCGCGGTACAGGCAACGAATCAGTTCCTTCAGGTTTTCCCGGCGGTGCGGGCTCTTGAGCACAAACACCGCTTCGCCGAGCCAGCGATAACCCCACAGCGCGCGCGTAAGCGAAACGGCCACGTGCAGAATGCGCGAAGCACCCCAGCGCGCCCTGGCGTAAGCGAGTTCGACGCCATGAGCAACGGCACGAGGCGGTTTGTCAGCGGTGAAAAAGCACGGAACCAGGGTCACCTCCTCGAACGACTCCGCCATATAGCGCAGTTCAGCGTCGACAAACGATTCGCCCTGCCCGTACGGGAAAGCAGTGGTCACCATCAGCAAACGCTTGTTGTTCATGCCGGAACCGCCTGCACTTTCGCAGTCATGATTTTTTTATAAGCGAGCACAGTAAACAAAGCTGTGCACGAGAACGCGATGGTCGACGCCAGCGCCGCCCCCTGCACGCCCCAGCGCGGGATCGCCACCAGGTCGCCGAGGATGTTGATCGTCAGGCATAGCAATGCACCGCGCACGTTCACCCACTGACAACCCATGCCCGCCAACGAGTTGGAAATCACGCTCATATAGCTCCACAGCACGACTCCAGGCAGCAGGGTAATGAAGGGCACCACGCTGCCGGCGTAATCGCGGCCGAAAACCCAGGGAATCGCCATTGGGGCCAGCAGACCGGCAAGCAAGGCGCCGCTGCCCGTGATCAACACCACGGACAGCGCAACCTGCTCGATCATGCGCTGCAATTGCGCCGGGGTGCGGCCCTTGGCGGCCGACTCGGGAAAAACGATCATCGCCGCAGCGCTCGACACCAACCAGAACACTTCGGCAAGTTGCACCGACAAGGCATACTTGCCAACTGCGCCGGCGCCCAGCATGAGACTGACCAGGTATAAGGCGAGGCGATAGTTGAGGAAAGTGATGACGTTGCTCAGGTGTGCACGCAAGCCGAAGCGCAGTGCGTCGGCAAGCCGATGCTGCGCGGCCGCCGGCGCCGCGAAATGGCTAATGCGGCGCTCGCTGGACAACCATAGGGACATCTGGCTGAGGATGGTGCAGCACACCACGGAGACGGGCGTGATGGCGCCGATTGCCCGCAACGACAGGATTGCGCCGCAAAATACCAGCGGCTGCACCAGCAAGGTGAGGTTGTAACTGCGGTAGTCGCGCTGGCCCTGGATCAGGGCCGTAGACCAGGCGGCGAGCAGCATCATCGGAAACAGCACGCTAGCCAGCAGCGCATCGCTCTTGGCGATGCCGGGCAGAATGCGGCCGATCGCTTGCTCGCTGCAGAGCGCGAGGATCAACGCGACGCTGGCCCATAAACCCGCCGCCAGCGACCAGTTGATAGTGCGCATGCTGCCATGGTTGCCCAGGCCGCTGCTCAAGTGATAAACATGGCTGGGTCCCATGCCCAGGTTGAGGAAAGCAAACAGGGTCTGCGGCAGCAACAGCAAAGTCGTCAGCACGCCGTTCTGCTGCGGACCGAGCGCGCGAGTGGTGATCCAGAGACTGGTGAAATACAAGGCGCTGGCAAATACCTGGCGCGCCACCGTCGACCCGATCGCCGTGGTCAACCTCAAGTGCGAGTCGGATTTACTCTCTGCTGCTGGAGAAAGGAACGGTATTTTCATAAGGCAGGCGTGGTCGGCATTGACCGCCTTCGTCGTGGACACATTACGACCAAGTATGAAATGCAATGCGATGGTTGAATTGAGAATTCGCAAGGCAGCGGACCGAACCCGGCGTGAATGCCATGGTTCCCCGCGCCGCCTCGCGCTTTGTTGACGCTGGCGCAAATGCCGCGGCGGAGCACGCGTAGCATGATCGCCGTACCCGTTGAAAGGAAACCTGGTGAAGAAGCTCTTTTATTGGCCCATCCGGCCCCATTGCTTGCCGCTGACGCGCGCTCTGACTCTGACACTGGCACTGGCCGCCGCTTGCGCCGGCGCGCTGGCGCACGCCGGCTCGGCGCCGTCGCTGGTCGCGCGCGCCGCGCAGCAGGCAACCAGCAACGATAGCGATACCGGCGGCGTCCAGCGCCAACTATATGTCAGCACGACCGGTGCCGACAACAACCCGGGTACCGAAGCACTGCCCTTTCGCACCATCGAACGCGCCGCCGCCGCCGCCGCGCCTGGCAGCACGGTCTACGTGGCGCCAGGATTGTACGTCGGCCTCATCCAGACCCGGGCGGCCGGCCGCAAGGCAGCCCGCATCCGCTACGTGTCGACCGTCAAATGGGGCGCGCGCCTGCTCGGACGCGGCAAGGACGCGGTATGGGTCAACCATGGCGATCACGCCGACATCAGCGGTTTCGACATCAGCGGCAGCGGCCGCATCGGCATTCTGAACCTCGGTTCGCACACGCTCATCGAAGGCAACCATGTGCACCATCTGGCCGTCAGCGGCGGTTGCACAGCCGATGGCGG
>JAQGNM010000498.1 GCA_028291845.1 Massilia sp.
GGCAGCAGGTGGGTATGCAATGCGCTGGCCTTGAGCGCGCCGCGTCCCGCGATAAAATCGATGGTGGCGCCGCTGCGGTCGCGCGCCACCACGATATTGACCAATTCATCGGAGATGCCGCGCTTGCCGGCGACCCCGCCGCGCTTTCTCGGTGCTCGCGCCAGCTGTTTATTACCCTTTTCTGACTCCAGCAAAAACGTCTCGTCCGCTTCGGCGATTCCCTGCAAGGAGGCCGGCCGGTCCAGCTTGGCCCACTGTAAAAAGCGGTGGCGCCACCGAAAGCTGGTATTGGGGTGAACGGCGACTTTCTCGGCTGCGCTCTTGACGGTGCAGGCGGCATCGCGCAGACAGTCGCAATAGGCCAGCCACTTGTGTTTCAATCGCAGTCTCGCCAGTGGCGTGCCGGTCAAACCGTTAAACGTGCGGGCGCAATCGCGGCAACGATAGCGCTGCAAGCCATTGGCAAAGCCATGCCGGCAAAAGCGCTTGCTCTGGCAACGCGGGCAGGACATGTGTTCGCGGGCGAGTCGGTCGATAATGGCGGCGACAGGCGATCCATTGACCAGTTCCGACATGAAGCAGCACACGGCCAGACGCTGCCGGGCGCTGCAGCGGCGCAGCCTGGCATACAGGTGCGGCAGATTCGGACGGCTGCGTTTACCACCACAGTTGCTTTTGGCCATGCTGTTCTCCATGTGGATGGACGTAACAGGTTTGACCTCAGCAGTTCAAATAGGTTCGATGGCGACCCATAGCAAACGGTGAAAGCGCCCAAAAAAAAGCCCGCTCAGGGAGCGGGCTGAATCTATTTTCTTGGAGGAGAATAGAGGAGACAGGTGCTATATTGTTGCATTGCAAAACATTTGGCAAATTTTTGTTCGTGATAAGCGATATAAGCGACACGTATAGCAGGTGCGACAGCGCCCGCCAGCGTGGTTTTTCCGAGGGAATCATGGTCACTGTGGTCCGACACCGCAAGGTCAATATCGTGCAGCTCGGCGCCGGCGAGCCGATCGGCGATCACTGCCGCCCCGGCGACATCGCCCTGGTGGCCAATGCCGATGGCTGGTCGCTGCATTTTCTGGCGGCCGACGGCGCCATCGACAGTTACGACAAGCCGTATGCCAGCGAAAAGGAAGCATTGTGGGCGGCCAAGGCCGCCGCCGAATACGGATTCAGTTAGCTGCAGCGCCTCCGCTGCCACGGGGCGGCCATACGGATCGCAGCCATCCGGTACCGCGCCATGCAGCTGTGCCATCCGCAGCCGGCACACATCCCCCCGGTGTCGCGCAATAAGCTAATGTGCGCTCCAGCCATCCAATTAAACGCCCACTGTCTGCTCGGCAAGTTATCATTGCGGAAATCCCGCCCAAGCCTCGCGGGGAAACATGCGTCCGGTGTCGATCGCCGGGCCGTGCCCACTGTACCGTACCATAGTCGCAATGTTAAAAAGATCACTTTCCGCCTCGATGTTGCTTGCCGCCGCCGCTGTCCATGGCACCGCCGGCGCCAGCGACGCACCCCGGCCGGGCGCGCAGGTGGCGCTGGTCGATTTTTCCCTCGAACAGTTGACCGACGTTGTCGTCACTTCGGTATCGCGCCAGGAAACCCGCCTGGCCGAGACGCCCGCTTCGGTCTACCTGATCAGCGGCGCCGACATCCGCCGCGCCGGCGCCACCAGCCTGCCCGAAGCGTTGCGGCTGGCGCCCAATCTGCAGGTGGCGCGCTCCGACAGCCGCAACTGGTCGATCACCGCGCGCGGCTTCAATTCGGGCCTGGAAAACAAGCTGCTGGTCATGATCGACGGCCGCAGCATTTATTCGCCGCTGTTCTCGGGCGTGTTCTGGGACAGCCAGGACGTGTTGATGGAAGATATCGACCGCATCGAAGTCATCAGCGGGCCGGGCGCCACCATCTGGGGCGCCAACGCGGTCAATGGCGTCATCAACATCATCACCCGCAATGCGGCCGACACCCAGGGTGTGTTCGCCGCCATTACCAGCGGCAACCGCGGCGATAGCGGCGCGGCCCGCTTCGGTGGCGTGCTGGGCAACGGCGGCCATTACCGCGTGTATGCCCAGTACAATCAGGCCGAGCCGACCAGCAACGAGCCGGGCCAGGCGCGCAGCGTCGATGCCGGCGGCTGGCGCCGCCGCCAGGCCGGCCTGCGTGCCGACTGGGTCGGCAGCGTGCATGACGTCACCATCAGCGCCGACGCCTATCAGGGCACCCTCGACGGCACCACCCAGCCCGACCTCGACCAGTCCGGCGCCAACCTGCTGGCCCGCGTCAGCAGCCGCCTGGCGGACGGCTCGGCGCTGCGCCTGCAAGCCTACCTCGACCATATCGAGCGCAACCAGCCGCGCGTGGGTGCCCAGGTGCTCGACACGCTCGACCTGGACGGCCAGCACAGCGTGGGCATCGGCGCGGCGCAACGCCTGACCTGGGGCGGCGGCGTGCGGCTGCTGCGCGACCGTTTCAACAACAGCGGCGTGCTGCAGTTCTTTCCGGCCGAGCGCAGCTCGCGCCTGGGCAACGTGTTCGCGCAAGATGAAATCACCTTGCGCCCGGCGCTGCGGCTGACCGCCGGCCTGAAGCTCGAGCACAACGGCTACACCGGCTGGGAAGTGCTGCCGAACTTGCATCTGGGCATGAACCTGGATGACAACAATTTGCTGTGGACGGGACTGTCGCGCACGGTGCGCGCCCCGTCCCGCATCGACCGCGACCTGTTCATCCCCACCCCGCGCGGGCCGACGCCGTACAGCATCGCCGGCGGCCCGGACTTCGTCTCGGAAACTGCGAGCGTGCTCGAAGTGGGCTACCGGGGGCAGGGCAGCGGCCCGGCGCTGGCCGGCCTGAGCTATGCGGCGACCGTGTTCTACAGCGACTACGAGCGCCTGCGCACGCTCGAGCCGGGCAATCCGCTCGGTCCGCAATTTCGCAACATGGGCCGGGGCGAGGCCAGGGGCGTCGAATTATGGGCGCGCTGGCAAGTGCGCGCCGGCTGGCGCCTGTCCGGCGGCCTGGTGGTGCAGGACGTACGCACGCGTCTGTTGCCGGGCAGCCTGGACGCGTCAGGCATGAGCGGGCTGGCCACCAACGATCCGTCCAATCACTGGCAGTTGCGCAGCTCGCACGACCTGACCGATACCGTGCAGGCCGATGTCGCCCTGCGCCACGTCGGCAGGCTGCCGTCGCCGGCGGTGCCGGCATATACCGAGTTCGATGCCCGCCTGGCCTGGCAGCCGGTCAACCACGTCTCATTGTCGCTGGCCGGGCAAAACCTGCTGCGCGCCGGCCACGTCGAATTCGGCGCGCCAGGCACCGCCCAGCGCGTCGAGCGCGCCGTCGCCGTCAAACTGGCGCTGCGGTTTTGATCATGACGCGTCCCGCTGCCTCGCCCGCCCGCCTGCGCCGCGCCCTGGTGGCGGGCGTGGCGCGCCTGTCCAAGTGGGTGCTGGTGGCGGCGCTGGCGACGCCGGTGCTGCCGGCGCTGGCGCGCCAGGACGCCGCCCTCGAGCGCAGCGTGAAGGCGGCGTTCCTGTATAAATTTCTCGGCTACACTGATTTTCCCGCGCACGCCTTCAGCGATCCCGGCGCCGCCATCGTCATCGGCGTGGCCGGCTCCGACGATATGGCCGCCGAAGTACGCCGCATCGTTGCCGGCCGCACCATCGGCGGGCGCCCGGTGACCGTGCGCTCGCTGCGCGAGGGGGAGACGATGGCGCCGGTGCACCTGTTATTTGTGGCAGGGTCCGACTGCGCGCGAGTGGCGCGGATATTGCGCCAGTCGTCCCCTGGGCCGATACTATCGGTAAGCGAGTGCGGCAATGGCCTGCAGGCCGGCAGCACCATCAATTTCAAGATCATCGACCAGCATGTGCGTTTCGACGTCTCGCTCGATGCCGCCGAAAAAAACAATATCAAACTGAGTTCGCGTCTGCTTTCCGTCGCAAACCACGTCAGTAAAGGAGCACCTTAATGCCGAACGACAGTGGCTCGGTCCGCAGCAAACTGATCATGATGGCGGTGTCGACCACCTTCGTGGCGCTGTTTTCCGCCGCCATCGCCATGTTGCTGTACGACCTGCGCACGTTCCAGCAAACCTGGGTCGACGATCTGACCGCGCAGGCCGACATCATCGCCGCGGTGACGGCGCCGGCGCTGGCGTTTACCGACGCCAAGGCGGCCAGCCAGAATCTCGCCGTGCTGCGGGTGCGCCCGCAAATCGTCGCCGGCGCCGTCTACACCGCCGGCGGCGCGCGGTTTGCCTCGTACGCCCAGCAGCAGTCGCAGGACCTGAGTTTTCCGGACAAGCCGGGCGCGCCCGGCGCGCGCGTCGAACATGGCGAGCTGGTGGTGGTGCGCAACATCGTCGACAACGGAGAATTGCTCGGCACGGTCTATCTGCGTACCCGCTACGACCTGGTCGGACGCCTGCTCAGTTACGCCGCCATCCTCGGCGTGGTGATGCTGGCGGCGCTGGTGATCGCCGCCCTGGTCGCTTCGCGCCTGCAGAAAAGCATCACCCGCCCGCTGATGGCGGTGACCAATGTGGCCCGCGACGTCATGCAGCAGCGCGATTTCACCTTGCGCGTGCCCGGTAACGACAAGGGTGAAATCGGCGTGCTGGTGACGGCGTTCAACGACATGCTGGCCGAAATCGGCCGCCGCTCGCACGCGCTGCAGGAAGCCAATCTGACGCTCGAACACGAAGGCCAGGTGCGCCACCGTGCCGAGCAGGCGCTGCTGACCGCCGACCGCCGCAAGGACGAATTTCTGGCCACCTTGGCGCACGAGCTGCGCAACCCGCTGGCGCCGATCAGGACCGGTCTGGACATCCTGCGCCTTCGCAGCGGCGACGCCCAGGCCACCCAGCGCGCCACCGACATCATGGAACGCCAGCTGCGCCAGATGGTGCGGCTGGTCGACGATCTGCTCGACGTCTCGCGCATCAATACCGGCAAATTCGCCATCAAGATGGGCAGGGTCGAACTGAAGGCGGTGGTCAACGACGCCCTCGAGGTGGTGCGTTCCTACATCGAGCTGCACGGCCATGAACTGGTGATCGACCTGCCGGACCGCCCGGTGTTTCTCAACGGTGACGCCACCCGGCTGGCGCAGGTGCTGTCGAACCTGCTCAACAACGCCGCCAAGTACACCAACCGGGGCGGGCGCGTCTCGCTGTCGGCGCGGGTCGAAGACAAGACCCTGATCGTGTGCGTGGCCGACAACGGCATCGGCATCGCGCCCGACATGATTGCCAATGTGTTCGAAATGTTCGTGCAGGTCGATTCGACGCTGGAGCGCACCAACGCCGGCCTGGGCGTCGGCCTGTCGCTGGCCAGAAAACTGGTGGAGCTGCACCACGGCAGCATCGAAGCGAAGAGCGCCGGCATCGGCCGCGGCACCGAGTTCACCGTGCGCCTGCCGATCGTGGTCGAACCGGAACTGCCGACCAAGTCGATGCCGGCCGCCTTCATCAGCGCCGAAACCTACCGCATCCTGCTGGCCGACGACAATGTCGACTTCGTCAACAGCATCGGCGCCCTGTTGTCGGCGATGGGGCACAGCGTGGTGATCACCCACAACGGCCCCGACGCGCTGACGGCCGCGGCGCGCTTTTGCCCGGATTTCGCGTTTCTCGACATCGGCCTGCCGCAAATGTCCGGCTACGACCTGGCGCGCGGCATCCGCAAGCTCGCCTGCGGGCCGATGACCTTGTTGATCGCGGTGACCGGCTGGGGCCAGGAAAAGGACCGCCAGCTGGCCTTCGAGGCGGGCTTCGACCATCACATGGTCAAACCGGTGCGCTTCGAGCAAATCGAGGAGATATTGTCGAATCGGGCGATCGTCAAGAAAGCCACGCGCACTTGATGCGCTGTGCTGGTCAATGCCTGGCGCTGCGGCGCCGGGCGACAGTGGCTAAGCAACAACGTGTTGCAAAAATGCTCAAGAATTCTTCCTGAAAGATTGTTCAATATCTATCTCTGAGTTACCTTACAGCGTTTGCGCGATGGCGGACTGGACAGGGTGAAGCCTGGCCTGCCGCTCTCCACGGCCTGGCCGATCAGCTGCGAGGAACTCATGTCATTGAACCGCCGTTCCACCCGCTCCCGCGTCCGCGCAGCGGCGCCGCCGTCTTTTCCATGCCTGGTTTCAGCGCTGCTTGCCTTCTCGCTCTCGTTCGCGGCCACCCTGCAACCGGCCCACGCCCAGGCCGTCGCGCCCGTGTTCGACGCCGCCCGTGCGCGCCTGCAGGATGCCGAAACCATACGTTCGCTGACCGACGAAGGGCGCGAGTTGATGCAAAAGGACCGCATCAAGCTCGACGGCTTCCAGTATTGCGGCCAGTCGGTGGCCCTGGCCGAACGTGGGGAGTTTCGCGAAAGCATACAAGCGGCCAGTAAAGCATTACTAATAGGGCAAGAGCAGCAAAACGCCAGGCTGGTGGCATCGGCCAAGCGCGACCTGGCCATCACCTATGGTTATGCGGGCGACTTCGAGCGCGCCGAGCAATACGCGCGTGAAGCGCTCGATGGCGCCCAGGACCTGCCCGCGGTGGCGGCGCCGTCGCTGAAAACCCTGGGCGACGTCGCCATGCGCAAGGGGCAGGCGAGGACGGCGGTCG
>JAQGNM010000601.1 GCA_028291845.1 Massilia sp.
CGGCGAAAGCGGCATCGTGCTCGGGGTAGGGCGCGCAGGCGAACATGAAGTCCTGCCAGACCAGCAGACCCAGCTCGTCGCAGATGTCGTAGAAGGCATCGTGCTCGTAAATGCCGCCGCCCCAGACGCGGATCATGTTCATGTTGGCGGCCGCCGCAAGGGCCAGCAGGCGGCGGTAGAGAGGCGCGTCGATGGCGGCGACCAGGGAGCTGGGCGGCACCCAGTTGACACCGCGGGCGAAAATCGGCACGCCGTTCAGGATGAAGCGGAAGAAGCGGGTGCCCGGCTCGCCGGGATCGGGTGAAGTGTCGAGGACGATGGTGCGTATGCCGACACGTGACTCAACGCGGTCGACTTCGACGCCGTCGGCGCGCAGCGCGGCGCTCACCGTGTAGAGGTCAGCCGCGCCCAGTTCCGGCGTCCACCACAGCTTGGCGTTGGGGATGGTCAGCTGCAAGCCGCCAGCTGCGAGGGGCAGGGTAGCTTCATGCACCAGCGTGCCGTCGGGTGCATGCAAGCGGAAGGTGAGGGCGAGCTCGGCGCCTGCCGCAAAGGCGTCGACACTAGCCGACATCGCCACCTCAGCCGCGCCCTCCAATGCGATGGCCAGCGTGGCGAAGGTGAGGTCATGCAGCGCGGCGCGACTTTCCACCCTGAGCTGCGCCGCTTTCCAGATCCCCGTGGTGACCAGATCCGGCGCGAAATCCCAGCCCCAGCCGAACTGCGCCTTGCGCATGAAGTTGCGCTTGTTGTCGGCGCTCGAACTGGACGCCATGGGAAACGGCGGCATCGCGACTGGAGCGATCGCCATGGCTGGAGGCGTGAAGCAAACGGCCAGTTGGTTGGCACCGTCGCGCAGCAGGTGCGTGACGTCGAAGCGCCACCGACGGAACATGTTATCGGCGGTGCCCAGCTGCGCGCCGTTAAGCCAGATGGTAGCGAAGGTGTCGAGGCCGTCGAAGTCCAGAATGACGCGTTGATCGCTGCCACACGCGGGCGCATCGATATCGGCGCGGTACCACCACTCGCGATCGCTCACCCAGGCGCACGCGGCTTCCGCGCGGTCGGCCATCGGGTGGGGCAGGCGGCCGGCGGCGTGCAGCGCCAGATAGATGTCGCCAGGCGCGGCGATGTCGATCATGCCGGGGTGGTCCAACGGCGCCGTCGACAACAAGGCACCCGGGGCGGTGTCGATCAGCTTCCAGAGCGCGAGTTGCAAAGCGGTGTTTGTCATCGGAATTCCAGAATGCAGGCGCACGGACGGCCCGGCGCAGCCAGGCGCATGCAATGAATAGGAGAGGCAGGCGCCTGATCAGGCGCCTGCGTAAAATACTTCAGTCTAGGTCGGCGTCAGCCAGCCTGGATTGTTCGGCCGTGACGACATAGTGGCGTTCGGACTTCGCCAGCAAGAACACGGCCAGTGCGAGGGCGGGAATCGACACCATCGCCGCCGCGATCATCAGGCCGTTCGGATTGCCCTTCAGGTGATCCGACACAAAACCGGTGACCGGCGGGGCGATGGCGCTGCCGGACGAGGCGACCATGCCGACGATGGCCACCGTGCGCGCCCGCAACTGGCGGGGCGCCAGCGCTTGTAAGGTGGTGGGATAGACCAGCAGGGCGGCGGTCAGGGTGACCAGGTAGGCGCCATGGATGGCGAACATCTGCCTGGCGCTGGTGGCAAACACCATCAGGGCGATGGCGACGATCGCCAGCACGCAGGTCAGCCACAGCGAGCGGATATTGACGCCGTTGCCGACGCGCTTGCGAAAGTAGCGGGTGCCATAGATACTGACGGGGAAACCGACCAGCACGGCGATCAGGGCGATCAAACCCAGCGCCGCGCCAAGGTCTTTGGACGACACGCCGTGATTGCGCAGGTAGATCACCGGCAGCCAACTGCCGATGGCGGCGAATCCAAACAGGGCGCTGAACAGGCCGGCGGTAAAAAACATGAAGGTCTTTCGGTTCGCGCGCAAATGGGGCACCAGCATTGCCACCGTCTGGCCCAGTACCGTTATCGTCCCCGCTTTATCCATCTTGACGGCGGCGGCCGGCGGCCGGCGCCGCAGGTAAATGGTGGCGATCATCAGCACCAACAAAGGCGCCGGCACGGCCACGGCGAAAAAGCTAAGGCGCCACGATTCGAGCATCTGCAGGCCGGCCGGCAGGCTAGGGCGGAGCGAATCGACCATGCCGATCACCTGGCCGCACAGCGCCATCGCCAGCGAGGTCGCGCTCATCGAGGCCAGCGCGAACACGGAATTGGCGACTTGCCGCTTCTTTTCACCGAACATGTCGGGGATCATGGCGTAGGAAATCGGCACCAGTCCAGCCTCGCCGGCGCCCACCAGTGCGCTGGCCAGCAGCAGCTGTTCGTAGGTCTGCGCCATGCCGCAGCCGACCACGGCGGCGCTCCAGAACAGCGCGCAGCCGGCCAGCACCAGGCGGCGGTCGTAGCGGTCGGCCAGCCAGCCCAGCGGAAAGGTCGCCATGGCGGCGAAGGCGGCGACGGCAGTGCCTTGCAACAGGCCCAGTTGCATGTCCGACAGGCTCATCACCTTGCGGATGGTTTCCGCCTGCAGCAGCAGGATGTTGCGGTCGACAAAAGCGATCAGGGTGACGATGGTCAGCACGCCCAGCGAATACCATGCGCGCAGCGGGGTGCGTTGATTGCCTGCGGCCGGAACAATCGCAACGTCAGGTGTCAGGGTGGTGGTATTCATGCTGTGGCCTTGTGGTGAGGGGCGACCCGGTCGATAAAGCGGGCAATTTCGGCATATGCCTCGGCCGCTTCGGGCAGTTCGGAATAAAAGATATGCCAGACGTGAAGCGTGTTGTTCCAGCTTTGCAGGGTGGCCGGCGAGCCGGCGGCGCGCGCCCGGTTGACGTAGCGGCGGGCGTCGTCATACAGCATCTCGGTTTCGCTGACCTGCACCAGCAGCGGCGGCAGGCGGGACAGGTCGCCGTACACGGGCGAGACCAGCGGGTCGTTCGGACGGATGCCGGAACTGAGCCAGTTCAGCCACAAGGTCAGGCTGCGCGGCAGGCGGGTGATGATCCTGATCGCCGGTCCCAGCATGTAGTCGGAATCGACGTTGGCATCGATGCTGGGACTGGACCAGGTGGCGTCGGTTGGTGGCGCGATGGCGATCGCCGCATCGGCGGCGCGCAAGCCCTCATCGCCCCCCCAGGCCAATAGCGACAGGGTCAGGTTGGCGCCGGCCGAGTCGCCGGCGACAAAGATGGCGTCGGCGCTCGCCGCGCCATCGGGCCCGTTCTCCAGCAGCCAGCGGTAAGCGCGGCGGCAGTCTTCCACTGCGGCGATGCGTGTGTGCTCGGGCAGCAGGCGGTAATCGAGGGACAATACCGCGCCGCCGCAGGCGGCCGACATGCGCGCGGTGACCGGACGGTGGCTGCGCGGGCTGCCCAGCATGAAACCGCCGCCGTGCAAGTACAGCATGCGCCGGTCCGGATCGGCGCCGGGCGCCACGACCCATTCGCCGCGAACACCGGCACTGTCGACCGGCGTGAAGCTAGCCTCTTGCACCAGGTCGTCGAACATGTGGTCGAACTGCTCGCGCTTGAAGGC
>JAQGNM010000501.1 GCA_028291845.1 Massilia sp.
GCCTGCCGCCAATGCGCTTGCCGCCGCCCCGGTCGCCACGCCGGTGGTCACCGGCCTGCCCGATTTTACCGACCTGATCGACAAGGTCGGTCCGGCCGTGGTGAACATCCGCACCACCGAAAAAATCAAGGCGGGGCAGGGTCAGCCCGGTGAAGAAGAGATGCAGGAATTCCTGCGCCGCTTCTTCGGCCAGGGCCAGGGTACCCCCGGCCAGCGCACCCCGCGCCGCCGTGCACCGCAGCAGGATGAAGAAGTCCAGCGCGGGGTCGGCTCCGGCTTCGTCATTTCCGGCGACGGCCTGATCCTGACCAACGCCCACGTGGTCGAGGGCGCCGACACCGTCATCGTCACCCTGACCGACCGCCGCGAACTGAAAGCGAAGGTATTGGGCGCCGACAAGCGCACCGACGTCGCCGTGTTGAAAGTCGATGGCGCCAACATGCCGTTTTTGCGCATCGGCGACTCGAATAAAATCCGCGTCGGCGAATGGGTGATCGCCATCGGCTCGCCATTCAACCTGGAAAACTCCGTCACCGCCGGCATCATCTCGGCCAAGGCGCGCGATACCGGCGACTACCTGCCGCTGATTCAATCGGACGTCGCCGTCAATCCGGGCAACTCCGGCGGCCCGCTGATCAATATGCGCGGCGAAGTGGTCGGTATCAATTCGCAGATTGCCACCTTGTCCGGCGGCTACAACGGCATCTCCTTCGCCGTGCCGATCGACGAAGCGATGCGCGTGTCCGACCAGTTGCGCAAGACCGGCAGGGTGTCGCGCGGCCGCCTGGGCGTGCAGATCGGCGAAGTGAGCAAGGACGTTGCCGAGTCGCTGGGCCTGGGGCGCGCGCGCGGCGCCGAGGTGGCGCTGGTGGAGTCGGGCGGTCCCGCCGACAAGGCCGGCATCAAGACCGGCGACATCATCCTGAAATTTAACGGCACCGCCATCGAGAAAAGCGCCGATCTGCCGCGTCAGGTCGGCAACACCGCCGCCGGCAGCCGCGCCAGCGTCACCGTGTGGCGCAAGGGCCAGCAGATCGACGTGCCCGTCACCATCGCCATGCTGGAAGAGGAAAGGGCGGCCTCGAGCAAGCCGGTGCCGACCAAGCCGAAGCCGGAAGCGGTCGCCAACGCCATCGGCCTGCACGTGTCCAATCTCACCGATGCGCAGAAAAAAGAGCTCAAGAGCGATGGCGTGCTGGTCGACGCCGCCGAGGGCGTGGCAGCCCAGGCCGGCATCACCGCGGGCGACATGATTTTGCAGATTAACAATGTCGAAGTGCGGGACGCCAGGCAGTTCAACGACATGGTGGCCAAGCTCGATCCGAAAAAGCCGGTGGCAGTGCTGGTGCGCCGCGACAACCGGCAAGGCGCGGCCACCACCAACTACGTGGTGATTCGTCCAAGGTCGTAAGGTGATCTTGACGACGGCGCCCACCGCGGCGCCGCGCTTCACCCTCTACAGCCGCAGCTACTGCCACCTGTGCGAAGACATGCTGGCGGCGCTGCAGGCGATGGCGCCGCCCGGTCAGGCCTTCGACGTCGACGTCATCGACATCGACGCCGGTGGTGTCGATGCGGCGCTGGCCGCGCGCTTCGACGAACTGGTGCCGGTGCTGTTCGGCGCCGATGGACAGGGTGCCGAACTGTGTCATTACTTTCTCGACCCCGCCGCGGTGGCCGCTTACCTGCGCGCCGCAGCCGGCTAGTGGGCACTTTTATGCACGATTGCGCATAATTTTGCCGGTTTGCCAAGGGCAGCGCCGGCCCTGGCGGGATTAACCGGGCTTTCTACCCCGAAATCCGGTAAAATGCAGGGTCGGAAAAGCTCGTGTCCGCCTAAAGCAGTCGCATCACAGGGCGCTCGTCCGGGAACTGGCCACTTCGGTGGCGCTGCCCCGCGGAGCGCTTTTTTCGTTGCGACGCGTGCTCGCGCCAGGCATTCCCGCACATGGTTCCGGCGCCATCGCCTCCTCATCTTGGTCTTTGAATTTGTTAATGAACAACATACGTAACTTCTCCATCATCGCCCACATCGACCACGGCAAATCGACCCTGGCCGACCGTATCATCCAGATTTGCGGCGGCCTTTCCGACCGCGACATGGAAGCCCAGGTACTCGATTCGATGGACCTCGAGCGCGAGCGCGGCATCACCATCAAGGCGCAAACGGCGGCCCTGCAGTACAAGGCGCGCGATGGCGAGACCTACAATTTGAATTTGATCGACACCCCAGGCCACGTCGACTTCAGCTATGAAGTGTCGCGCTCGCTGTCAGCTTGCGAAGGCGCGCTGCTGGTGGTCGACGCCTCGCAGGGCGTGGAAGCGCAGACGGTGGCGAACTGCTACACCGCGCTCGACCTGGGTGTCGAGGTGGTGCCGGTGCTGAATAAAATCGACTTGCCGCACGCCGATCCGGCCAATGCCATCAAGGAAATCGAAGACGTCATCGGCATCGACGCCACCGACGCCGTGCAGTGTTCGGCCAAGAGCGGCCTGGGTGTGGAAGACGTGCTCGAGTCGCTGATCGCCCGGGTACCGCCGCCGAAAGGCGACCCCGATGCGCCGCTGCAAGCCTTGATCGTCGATTCCTGGTTCGACAATTACGTCGGCGTCGTGATGCTGGTGCGAGTGATGAACGGCACCTTGAAGCCGAAAGAAAAAATCCTCTTGATGGCCTCCGATTCGACCCAGCTGGTCGAGTCGGTCGGCGTGTTCAGCCCCCGTTCGCAGTCGCTGCCGCAGTTGTCTGCCGGCCAGGTGGGTTTTGTCATCGCCGGCATCAAGGAACTGAAAGCGGCGAAGGTCGGCGATACCGTCACCCACGCGCAGAAACCGGCGGCGGCGCCGCTGCCTGGTTTCAAGGAAGTGCAGCCGCAAGTGTTCGCCGGCCTGTTCCCGGTCGAAGCCAACCAGTACGACGCCCTGCGCGATTCGCTGGAAAAGCTGAAGCTCAACGACGCCGCCCTGATGTACGAGCCGGAAGTGTCGCAGGCGCTGGGTTTCGGCTTCCG
>JAQGNM010000504.1 GCA_028291845.1 Massilia sp.
AGGCGCATACCGCGCCCTTGCGTTTGCCGCCCTGGTTGACCGCCACGGCGGTATCGTTGACCACTTTGAGGAACGGCACCACGCCTTGCGATTTGCCGTTGGTGCCCTTGATGTGGGCGCCCAGCGCGCGCACCGGGGTCCAGTCGTTGCCCAGGCCGCCGGCGAACTTGGCCAGCAGAGCGTTTTCCTTGATGGCGTCGTAGATGCCTTCCAGGTCGTCCGACACGGTGGTCAGATAGCACGAGGACAGCTGCGAGCGCAGGGTGCCGGAGTTAAAGAGGGTGGGAGTCGAGCTCATGAAATCAAAGCTCGACAGCAGGTTGTAAAACTCGATGGCGCGCGCTTCGCGGTTTTCTTCGCGCAGGGACAGGCCCATGGCCACGCGCATATAGAACGCCTGCGGCATTTCGATGCGCACGTCGCGCACGTGCAGGAAGTAGCGGTCGTACAGGGTTTGCAGGCCGATGTAGCCGAACTGCAGATCGCGGTCGGCCACCAGCGCCTTGGCCAGCTTGGCCAGGTCGTATTTGGCCAGTTCCGGGTCGAGCAGCTCGTTGGCGATGACCTTGGCGATGTATTGCGGGAAGTAGTCGACATAGTGGGCCGCCGCTTTCGCCTGCGGCACCTCCTGGCCGAACACTTCCTTGCGGATGGTGTGCAGCAGGATGCGGGCCGTCACTTGCGAATACGCCGGATCTTTTTCCATCAAGGCGCGGGCGGCCAGAATGGCCGACTTGTGCAGCTCTTCGACCGGCACGCCGTCGTACAGGTTGCGCACGGTTTCGGACAGGATGGCGTCGGCGTCGACGTGCTTTTCCAGGCCGACGCAGGCGGCGCCGATCAAATCGCGCACTTCCTGCATGTCGAGCAGGCGGCGCGCGCCGTTCTCGAGCACGTGGATTTGCGGCGCGGCCAGCGCGGCGCTACCGCCGGCGGCTTCCTTGGCGGCGCGGCGCTCCTCCATGTGTTTGGCGCGGTACAGCACGTAGCCGCGGGCGACATCGTGCTCGCCCGAGCGCATCAAGGCCAGTTCGACCTGGTCCTGCACGTCTTCGATGTGAAAGGTGCCGCTGCCCGGCTGGCGGCGCACCAGCGCGGCGACCACGCCGGCGGTCAACTGCTCGACCTTGTCGCGGATGCTGGCCGAGCCGGCGCCCTGGCCGCCGTGCACGGCCAGGTAGGCCTTGGTGATGGCGACGTTGATTTTCGACGGCTCGAAGGCGACCACGGCGCCGTTGCGGCGGATGATGCGGTAGTCGCCGCGCGCTGCCAGCTCGGCCGCGGTGCTGCCGGCGGCGGTGCTGTTGGCGGACGAGGCGGAACCTGGGGTCAGGTGCGGCGCGTTGGTGGAAATATCTTGTGAAGTATGCATTGAAGCTCCCCAGGTTGGCCGCATTGATGGGCGGCCTTTGTTGTCAAACGCACGGCGGATGGCCGCGACGCAAATATGGGCAAATTATGGGCAAAAAAAACCGCGGGCCACCGGCCCATACCATTCGCCCGGCCGGGCGCCTTGACAAAAAAGGGGGGCCGGAACATGGGGCGAAAGGCAGGGAATGGGGTGCTCGATCGTGCCAGTCAGACTTGACTTTCGTGCTGCGCGGGGCTATGTCTTACATCCCCTTACACCACTACATCTAGTCATGAAAGCTAACTTGAGACTAATTGTAGTACCTCACTGCCAGAGCTGCAATATCTTTCCGATACGATTGGGAAGTAAATATTTAGCGTAAATCCTCGTGTGCCCACTTGACTTTGCGCAGCTCGGCGGTGACGCCGCGCGGGCGGTTAGCACCCACTAACGTTGTTGCCTTGGGGCTCAATATTTCTTGCAGTTTTGACCATTCGAAAAATGGTCCGGGGTCGCTTTTGCGCCCCGGCGCCACGTGCTCGTGACCGGCGATGGCGCGCACCGGGTAGCGCGCCAGCAGCGCTGCGACCAGCTGCGCGGTGCTGGCGTATTGCGCTGGCGAAAAAGCAACATAATCGCTGCCCTCGATCTCGATACCGACCGAATAATCGTTGCAATTGTCGCGCCCCTGAAAGCTCGACAGGCCGGCATGCCAGGCGCGCGCGGCGCAGGAGACGAATTGCACGACCCTGCCGTCGCGCCGCACCAGGAAGTGGGACGACACCTGCAGGCCGCGCAAGTCGGCGAACGACGGGTCGGCATGGAAATCTGTTCTATTAGTAAACAGGTCGGCGATGTGCGGCCCGCCAAACCGGCCGGCCGGCAGGCTGATGTTGTGCAGGACGATCAAATCGACGGTGCTGCCGGCCGGGCGCGCATTGAAATTGGGCGAATCGTAGCGGCGCGCCGGCGGCCACCAGCCGTCGGCGTCGATGGCGTCGACGATGGAGTCGCTCATTCCGGTTCCTGGATATCGAGCTTTTGCATCGAGTAGCGCAGTTGCCGGAAACTGATGCCGAGCAAATCGGCCGCCTTGGTGCGGTTGAACTGGGTCTGGGCCAGCGCCCGTAAAATCAGATCGCGCTCGACCTGGGCCAGGTGGTCGGGCAGATTGGACGGCAGCTCGGCGGCGGCGGGCAGCGGGACCGGCGCTGGCGCCGGCGTGGGCGCAAGTGGGGCCGTCTCCGGAGCCGGCGCCGCCGCGGCCGCGGCCGCAGCGACATTGGCGCGCGCCGCTTTCAGCGACAAGTCGCTCACCTCGATGACGCCGCCGTCGGCGAACGCCAGCGCCCGCTCGAGGATGTTTTCCAGCTCGCGCACATTGCCGGGGAAGGAATATGTGGCCAGGGTGTCGAGCACCCCGGCGCCGAGAGCGGCCTGGCCGCCGTCGCCGGCGCCGGCGAGGCGGCGCAGGATGCCCTCGGTGAGCACCGCCAGGTCGCCCAAGCGTTCGCGCAGCGGCGGCAAGGTCAGCTCGATGACGTTCAGGCGATAAAACAGATCCTGGCGAAACTCGCCCCGTTCGACGCAGGCCGCCAGATCCTTGTGGGTGGCGCTGATGATGCGCACGTCGACCGGCTCCTCGGCGGTGGCGCCGATTTTACGTACCCTTCTCTCCTGGATCGCGCGCAGCAGCTTCACTTGCATCGCCAGCGGCAGATCGGCCACTTCGTCGAGCATCAGGGTGCCGCCGTTGGCCGCCTGAAAAAAGCCGTCGCGCTCGTCGGCGGCGCCGGTGAAGGCGCCCTTGCGATAGCCAAAAAACTCCGCTTCCATCAGGGCCTCGGGAATAGCGCCGCAGTTGACGGCGATGAAGGCCTGCGCGGCGCGCGCGCTTTGCGCGTGAATCTCGCGCGCCGCCAGCTCCTTGCCGCTGCCCGACTCGCCGGAGATGGCGATCGGCGCCATCGACCGCGCCAGCCGGCCGATCTGGCTGCGTAGATGCTGCATGGCGGGCGAATCGCCGATCAGACGGCTGCCGTTGGAGCCGCCCGCCCCAGCTGCCCCCGGTGCCGCGCCACGCGGCGCCGACGGCGGCGTCCCCAGTTTTAACGCCGAGCGCACCATCAGCCGCAAGTCGTCCAGCACCACCGGTTTCGAAACGTAATCGAAGGCGCCGGCCTTGAGGGCGACCACGGCGTTATCGGCGCTGCCGTAGGCGGTGATCACGGCGATCGGCGTGCCCTTGCCGCTGGCGGCCACTTCACGCACCAGCTCCAGGCCAAGGCCGTCGGGCAGGCGCATATCGGTCAGCACCAGGTCGTATTCGAGCGCGCCGAACTTGCTCCTCGCTTCGCCCAGGGTAGCGGCGCAGTCGACGTCAAGGCCCATGCGCACCAGGGTAATTTCCAGCAGCTCGCGCAGGTCGGCCTCATCGTCGACGACCAATATCCGGGGTGAAGTCATGGCAGAACTCTCTCCATATCAAGTGTCGGCAAGTGTTGGCGACACGCTGTGGGCGAACGAGATGACGAAGCGGCCGGTCGGTTTGCGCAGACCGAAATGGCCGGCGTCGATGCGGTATTCGTAATCGAGCATGGCGCCGTTATTCAAGCACAGCTCGCGCGCCAGGTACAGGCCCAGGCCGGTGCCCTTGCTCGAGGTGGTGTAAAACGGCTCGAACAGGTGGGCCCGCACTTCCGGCGTGATGCCGGGACCATCGTCCTGCACGTGCAGCTCGAGCCGCCCGGGGACGTCGTCGACCACGAACAGGCGGATCGAGCCGGCGGTGCCGCTGGCGTAGCGGATCGCGTTGGTGAGCAGGTTGACCACCACCTCGCGCAGGTGCAGCGGATCGAAACGCACGGCGGCGCTGCCCGCCGCCAGTTCGATCAGCCCTGCCGGCAGACCGTGGGTTTCGCCGAATTCGGCGCCGATATCGGCCAGGAACGGCCCCAGGGCATGCGGCTCGGTGTGCGGCTGCACCTTGCGCGAGAGCTGCAGGATGTCTTCGATCATGCGGTTGACCCGCGCCACATTGTCGCCGACGATTTTCAACAGGCGCGCGTGGCCGGGGTCGGCCAGGTCTTCGGCCAGCAAGGAGGTGGCATGGCCGATCGCCGACAGGGGATTACGCACCTCGTGGGCGATGCTGGCGGTGAGCCGCCCCATCGAGGCGAGTTTTAATTGCTGAGCCTGGTTTTCGATGGCGGTGACGTCCTGCAGGAAGATGACGAAGCGCTGGTCCGCATCGGCCGCCGTCTGCACCCGCGCAAAGCGCAGTTTCAAATGGGCCGCCAGTTCGGGGCGCACGCTGCGGGTGCCGCTGGCGTCCTGCTCGGGCTTGATGATGACGTAGGCCTCGGCGGCGGTGGCGGCGGTGGCGGCACGCCAGGCGGCGAAG
>JAQGNM010000540.1 GCA_028291845.1 Massilia sp.
GGGGGTTCCTGGCGATGGACCACATGGAACGGCATGCCGAATTCATTGAAAAAGCCAGCAACTGGTATTCCGAAGGCCCACAACACGCATCATGCGGAGCTCGCCATCGGGTTGAAAAACATCCACGAAGCGATCAATTCACTTGTAGTGGGACGTAACATCGGCAAGCAGCTTTGTCAGGTGGCGGCCGATCCGACGTCTTGAACAGCGCTGGGGGCGTTGCCGGCCCCCCATGGTTGTCGCTACAAAGCGGAATGACGAAGCGCGGTGACTTTGCGACATTTGCAAAAAGCCGTTTGAAATCGCTCTCCAAAAGCAGCGTGCAGAAACGGGGGGCGCTCCTCGTCTCAACTACGCACGTCTTCACACGCCAAGCCGCTCCAGCACCGGCTCCAGCACCGCGCGCATGCGAACGTAGCCGCGCCGGTTCGGATGCAGGCCGTCGTGGCTGCAATCGGCCGGCAAGCGGTCCTCGCCGTCGGCCAAGGCGGCAAAATAGTCAACGAGATGGCAATCTTGTTCCGCCGCCGCTTGCCTGAGCCAGCCATTCAGTTCGGCGATCCAAGGCGAGCGATCAAGCTCGCCACTCCATGGCATAGCGGTGGCCGGCGTCATCAGGCCCAGCACGACGTCGATGTCGTTTGCCTGCGCCAGGCTGATCATTGCAAGCATATTGTGCTGAAAACGCAGCGGCGTGGTCGGGCCAGTATTGCCGCCGATGTCGTTGGCGCCGGCTAACAGGTGGACCACGCGCGGGCGCAGGTTGATCACGTCGGCCTGGAAGCGCACCAGCATCTGCGGCGATGTCTGGCCGGAGATGCCGCGGCACAGGCGGCCGGAAGTCAACAAGCTGGGATCGGCCAGCGGCCACAGTTCGCTGATCGAGTCGCCCATGAACACCAGGTCCGGGCGCTGGCCGGATGCCACGATGACGGCGTTGCTGCGCTCGTAGCGTCCCAGATTGGCCCAGTCCAGCTCGCGCAGCGCCCGGTTCGCCGCTTCACGTGCGGCCAGCCGCTCAGGATCGAGGAACAGCGCCACCAGGGCCGGCGCAATTGGCCCGTCCCCCATCAAAGCATCGACCAACTGGCCTATGTCGGTCCCAGGCGGCGTTTCGAACGACGGCACCTCGCGCTCCATTTTGTTCATGCTGCTCTCCGCTCTTATTGGTTGACTATGCAATCATATTGCCGTCATGCGGCAAAGGCGATGGCAAACGGCCTCGACTCGCTGCCCAAATACTTATTTTTCGCCGCGCCGGTAACTGCCTGGCGCGCTGCCGGTCCACGCCTTGAACGCGCGCTGGAATCCGGCGCTTTCCGAGAAGCCCAATTTATCCGCCAACTCGGTGAGCGACATCGACGTGGTATTGAGGTAGACGATCGCCATGTCGCGCCGCAGCTTGTCCTTGAGCGCCTGGAAAGTCGTACCTTCCTTGGCCAGGTTGCGCTGCAGCGAGGCGTCCGACATGCACAGCGCCACGGCAGTGGCGCCGAGATCAGGCCAGGCCGGGCGGCTGTGGTGAAGGTGGCTCAGGACCTTGGCGCTGACTTCATCCTTGTTGCGCCGAGGGACGATGAACTTGGTCTGCGGATCAGTCAGAAAATCGAGCAGCGCGCTTTCATCAACCCGCACCAGCGCCTGCAAATGCGTCTTGTCGAACCAGATGGCCGAGAACGGCTGATTGAAGGTGATCGGGCCGGTAAAAAATTCGTTGTAACTGCCAGCATCGTGCGGCGTGGGATAGGCGAAGTCGAAGCGGGCCACTGGCAGATCGCCGCCTGCCAGCCAGTCGAACAGTCGCCACAGCGAGCGCAGCATGAATTCGTGCAGGAATTGTCGATCGGCGACGATGGCATCGGTAAAGTGCATCGCTATGCCGGCCAGCTGCCTGCCGCTGACCAGTTCGAGCGTCATGTCGTCCTGCAGGATCCTGAAGGTGTTGGCAACGCGCAGGATGGCTTGCTGCAAATCCTGCGCATTCAGCGACGACTGCGCCATCAGCGCGTAACTGCCGCGCTTGAACGGCCGAGAAAGCAGGCCGATGCACTCGTCGTCGAGCCGCTCACAAAGACTACGGAACAGCGCGGCGTACTGGTCGGCGGTAACGCGCGCGCCGTCGTACTGCAACAGTTCGTCGGCGATCCCGACCTCAGCTAGTACGGCCTGCGTGATTGGACCGCCATCGGGCAAGCCGGACAACAGGCCGCGCACGAAACTGATGGAAACGGTGACCGGTGGGTGCGGGCTGAGCGCGGGATGCGGCATTCAAGCCTCCGACCAGCATTGGCGCTGCTGTGCCGTCTGGAGCGACGCGGATGGGAAGTCGACCACCATGTTCAATTAATCCTTCAGGAGCCATTATTTTGGCTCGAGACAATAGCACACAAGCACGGGGGCCGGAAACTACCCGCGGTACTCAACACTCGGCCCTTCATGTCAAATCCATGTCACATTCATCGAGGTCTTATGTCATGTATTCGCGGCCATCCGACATACCGTCGCGACGGTTACGCCGCTACCATGGCTCCTGATTCATTGCTATTCGTTATTTTACGAGACAACTGCGACATAGATCGCGACGAAAGGTTTTACATGAAACACAGCACTTCCCCCCGCATGCGGCAGGACCTATCGCGCACCGCAACCGCAATCGCCGTCTCCCTGCTGTGCGCCGCCGCCGGCGCCGCACACGCGCAAAACAACAATCCTGAACAAGCACCGG
>JAQGNM010000003.1 GCA_028291845.1 Massilia sp.
GGCGAGTTGATGTTCTCGCTCGACGACCGCGGCGACCGCGCCAACGTCGACAAGGCGCGCGCGCAGATCGCGCGCGACCAGGCCGCGCTGGCCGACGTCGAACGCCAGTACAAACGCAGCCAGGAACTGGTTGCGCAGAAATTTTTGGCCCAGAGCGCCCTCGACACCCTGAAAAGCCAGGTCGATGCGGCCCGCGCGCTGCTCAAGGCCGACCAGGCGGCGCTGCGCTCGTCCGGCGTGTCGGCCAGCTACAACAGCATCCGCGCGCCGATGGCGGGCCGGGTCGGCGCCATCAATGTCTACCCGGGCAGCCTTGTGCAACCGGCCACGTCGCTTACCACCATCACCCAGCTCGACCCGATTTCGGTGTCGTTCACCTTGCCGGAGACGGCACTGGGCGACTTGATCGCGGCGCAAAAACGCGGCAAGGTGCAAGTGCAGGCCACGCCCAACACCAGCGTGTCGGCCAAGCCGGTCACCGGTAACATCAGCTTCATCGACAACACCGTCGATCCGCTGTCGGGCACCATCCGCGTCAAGGCCCAGTTCGACAACCGCGACAGCAGCCTGTGGCCAGGCCAATACGTCAACACCAGCGTCACCGTGCAAACCATCCAGGGCGCGGTGGTGATTCCGCAAACGGCCATCATCATCAACACCCGCGGCACCTTCGTGTACGTGGTCGACGCCGACCAGTCGGCCAAACAGGTGCCGGTGGCGCGCTTGCACGCCTGGGGCCTGAACGCCGCCGTGTCCGGATTGACGGGCGACGAGCAGGTGATTACCGACGGCAAGCAGAACTTGCGGCCGGGCGGCAAGGTCAAACTGGCCGAGTCGACGGGGAACAAGGGCGCCGACACCAACAAGATCGTTGCCAAGGACGGGGCCGCATGAATATTTCCGAACTGTGCATCCGGCGCCCCGTCATGGTGGTGCTGCTGTCGATCAGCATGATTTTGGTCGGCATCCTGGCCTACCGCAGCATTCCCGTGGCAGCCTTGCCGAGCTATAACACGCCGGTCATCAACGTCAACGCCAACCTGTCCGGCGCCAGCCCGGAAACCATGGCCTCGTCGGTGGCGCTGCCGCTGGAAAAGCAGTTTTCCACGATTGCCGGCATCAATTTGATCACCTCCTCGAGCACCCAGGGCGCCACTTCGCTCACGCTCGAATTCGATCCGGCGATCGACATCAACACCGCCGCCGTCGATGTCCAGGCCGCCCTGCTGGGCGCCCAGCGCCAGTTGCCGGCCGAGATGACGGAGTTGCCGTCGTATCGAAAAGTCAATCCGGCCGATGCGCCGGTGCTGTTCATGACCATGACCTCGCCGTCGATGAGCTTGTCGGATTTGAACGACTACGCGGAAAACCTGATCGCCCCGAGCCTGTCGACCCTGCCCGGCGTGGCGCAGGTGTCGGTCAACGGCCAGAAGCGCTTTGCGGTGCGGGTGCGTGCGCGTGCCGACATGATGAACGCCCGCAACCTGTCGATGGATGAACTGGCGACTGCTTTGCGCGCCGCCAATTCGAACTCGCCGCTCGGCATTCTCGACGGCCCCAGCCAGACTCTCACCATCCAGGGCAACCCGCAGCTGATGAAGGCCAGCGAATTTGCCGACCTGATCGTTGCCACCCGCAACGGCGACCCGGTGCGTTTGAAGGATGTGGCGACCGTCGAGGACAGTTTTCAGTCCGTCAAAACCGCCGGCAGCTACAACGGCGAGCGTTCCATCGTGCTGCTGGTGCAGCGCCAGCCGAACGCCAACACGGTCGAAGTGGTCGATGCGGTGCGCAAATTGCTGCCCCGTTTCGAATCGCAAGTGCCGGCCTCGATCAAGATCAACCTGGTCAACGACCGCTCGGTGTCGATCCGCGAAGCAATCCACGACGTCAATTTGACGCTGGCGCTGACCGTCGCGCTGGTGGTGCTGGTGATCTTTCTGTTCCTGCACCGCGCCGCCGCCACCTTTATTCCGGCCATCACCATGCCGATTTCCCTGCTGGGCGCTTTGTCTCTGCTGAACTGGCTCGGTTACAGCCTCGACAACGTCTCCCTGCTCGGCATCACGCTGGCCGTCGGGCTGGTGGTCGATGACGCCATCGTGGTGCTGGAAAACATCGTGCGCCATATCGAGATGGGCAAGAAGCCCTTGCACGCTTCTCTGGTCGGCGCCAAGGAAATGGGTTTTACGATTATTTCGATTTCGATTTCGCTGGTGGCTGTGTTCATCCCGATTTTCTTCATGCCGGGCGTGATCGGCCTGTTGTTCCACGAGTTTGCCGTGGTGGTCGGCTTGTCGATCCTGGTGTCGGCGATCGTCTCGCTGACCCTGGTGCCGATGCTGGCCAGCCGCCTGCTGCCGCCCCACGTGGAAAACGGAGAAGGCGAAAAAAGCTTTATTGGCCGCCATTTCGAACGGGGTTTTGAAAAGGTAAGGCGCGGCTACGCGTCGAGCCTGGACCAGGCGCTGGCGCACCGCAACATCGTGCTGCTGATCGCACTGGCAACCTTCGCCCTTACCATCGTGCTGTACATGACGATTCCAAAAGGCTTTTTCCCGGAAGAAGACTTGGGCCAGGTGCAGGTCAGTACCGAGGCGGCCGAGGATACCTCGTCGGCGGCCTTGCTGGCGCTGCAGGAAAAAGTGGTGGCCATCATGATGGCCGATCCGGCCGTCAAGGACGTCACCTCGTTCACAGGCGGCGGCAACAGCGGGCGCATGTTCATGGTGCTCAAGCCGCGCAGCGAGCGCGACAAGATGCCGGTGGTGCTCGACCGCCTGCGCAAAGCCACCCGCGCGCTGCCGGGCATCGCGGTCTACCTGCGCCCCGTGCAGAACTTGCAATTGGGCGGACGCCAGTCGAAAAGCCGCTACCAGTACACCTTGCAAAGCGTGGGTTCGGGCGCCGAATCGCTGGGCAGCTGGGCGACCAAGTTCCAGGACGGCATGCGCAACAACCCGAATTTCCGCGACGTCACCAGCGATTCGCAGAACCGCGGCTTGCAGGCGCAATTGAAAATCGACCGCGACAAGGCGAATACCCTGGGCGTGGCGATGGTCGACGTGCGCACCGCTTTGTATGCCGCCTTTGGCTAGCTCCAGGTGTCGACGATTTACGCGCCGGCAGCGTCATACTATGTGATTCTCGAGGCTGCCGAGCAGGACCGCCAGTTCGACGATGCCCTGCAGCGCGTGTCGGTGCGCAGCAAGGACGGCCAGTTGGTCAAGCTGGCCAGCTTCGCCAGCGTCGAGCGAACCGTCGGCCCGATTTCCGTCAATCACCAGGGGCAGTTGCAGGCAATCACCTTGTCGTTCAACCTGGCGCCGGACGTGCCGCTGGGCGTGGCCACCGCCGCCATCGACAAGCTGGGCCGCGACATGAATCTGCCGGCCGCCATCATCACCCGTTACGGCGGCGACGCCGCAGTGTTCCAGGATTCGCAGTCGAGCCAGATCATCCTGATCGTCGCCGCGCTGGGCGTGATTTATG
>JAQGNM010000064.1 GCA_028291845.1 Massilia sp.
GCGTGAATGCTTTCCTGCAGTCATTTCGTGATCGGCAGGTCTGTGAGGCTCGATGACGTCACGGTCATTCGCCTTCCGGAGGCCTGGCCACGAATGAGCAGATCGGCGATCTCGCGATTGACCAATTCATCGTAGCGCCGCAAGTCTTCCTTGTCGACATCCAGGCTGGCGGCGGCACGGAAGAAGCGCTCGAACACTTACGTGCTCTCAGGGAAGGAGGAGTTCATCCAGTGCTATGGGTCTAAGCGGACATTAAAATTCCGCCATTAATCAATGGGATGAGAAGAGTTCCACTACGCTTCGAGGTGCATCTTTACCGAAGAACCGCTTGTGGTTTTCAGCTGTTTGCCTGGCGAATGAAGCACTACGGGGGAACAGCGCTTGCTCAAATGCCCTTAAAGCAGCTTCAATGTCACCTGGATGGTCCCGCAATGCGTACGCAAGTTCCGCCCCGTCAAGGATGGCCAGATTGGCTCCCTCGCCCGCGAATGGTGACATCAGGTGGGCTGCATCGCCAAGAAGGGTGCGCCCGGCGTAGGTTCCCACCGGTGTTCTATCGGCAAAGCAAAGATAGACCGTACCAGAGGCGCAGTATCGCTATTGAAGACCAGCTCTCGAAGCGGCGCCGGCCAGCCGTCAAACTCCAGGGCGAGCAATTCAAATATCGCGGCCGGCTCATCCAGGCAGATGGCATCAATCCATGCCAGCGGCTTGTTTAGGGCAATGTACGTGTGCAAATTACCGTTTGCGTACCGATGCGCAAGAATGGCCTTGCCCGGCTCAATAGCCATTAGCGTACCAGTGCCAATAGCCTGTGCACTGGCTGGATACCGGTTTGGCCCGTCGAATAATTGGGTCTCGATAAAGCTTGTTCCGGTGTATTCGGGTTTTGCCGAGGAGACCAGAGGTCGTATCTTCGACCATGCACCGTCTGCACCCACAAGCAAATCTGCCGTTGCGGTAGCACCATTGGCAAATTCTAAGATGTACTCTCCCGTTGCCAGACGAATAGCCTGTACGAGCTTGCATCCCCAGTGGATAGCGCCATCCTGCAAGGACTTAATCAATAGTTTCCTAAGCGCGCCTCTTTCAACTTCGGGCCTGCTGCCATGAATCGAGCCGACCTTGTCGAACAAGATAGTGCCGTGACGATTGACCACACGCTTGGCATCTTCACCAGGTAACGCAAGCGCTTGAAAGGCATCATGGAGCGCCGTACTTCGGGCTCGTTTGATGGGTCGGCGCGGTATGTAACATCCCAATATGCGATCGCGAAATTCTCATCTAGAGCGTGCATAAATGCAGGCCGATGATGTGTGCGGCGTGGCACGCGGGTACGGCTCATCGCTGCGACGGCAGCTGTCGCGGTTGTTGCGGCCTTTGCTGCATCGGTTGCTGCCTCTGCCCCGGTTGCCCGGTTTGCTGACCCGGCTGCGTCGCTTGCGTTCCGCCGCCGCCTCCCGGGCCTTGCGCGCCGCCCGTTAACCCGGCGCCTTGTTCGCTGCCGACGCCGGACGGCATCGCCCCAGCCGCTTTCGGGCCGCCGGCGCCCGGCGCCGCGGCGATTGCGGGGCGCGCGCTGGAACCTGCCGGTATGTTCACCGCCAGCGCGGCCGGCGGCGGCGGTGCTTGCGCTGCATAAAACGCCGCCAGCGCCGCCACATCGGTATCGCTCAGTCTGCGGGCGATTGCCTGCATCTGCCCGCTGTTGTCGGTCTTGCGCAGGCCGCTTTTCCATTCGCCCATCACCGCCTGCAGATAGCCGGCGTGCTGCGCCGCCAGATAGGGATAGCCGGGCGCCTCACCGCGTCCGCCCGGCCCGTGGCAATTTGCGCACGCCTGCAGCTGTTTGCTTTCATCGCCAACGCCGGCAAGAACGCGGCCCCGCGCCACATTTGCCGCGTTGGCGGCAGCCGGCGCCGGCGCGGGAGTGGGCGCAGAAGGCGCCTGCAAGGATGCATACCAGACGCTGGTATCGCGCCTCTGCTGTGCCGTCATTGCCTTGGCAATCGGGCTCATAATCGGATTGTCGCGTGCGCCGTTGGCAAAGGCATCCATTTGCTTGTTAAAATAGTAAGCGGACTGGCCGGCGATGCGGGGAAAGTTGGCAGCCGCATTGCCTTCGCCCTGGGCGCCGTGACAAGTTGTGCAGGCGGTGACACCGTTGGCCGCACCCGATGCGGCGAGTTGCCGGCCGGCCTCGGACGAAGCGCCGGGAAACGCAGTGGCGATGGCTCGATTGGCCGCCGCTGTCCCCTCGCTTGGTGGCGCGCCGGCACCCGCCTGGCCAAAGACCCGCGGCGCGATCAGAACCGCCAGCCACAGGACAAGCCATGTCAAGGTGCGTTTCATGCTTGCACCAGCGGGCCGGGTTGCTTCAGGTATCTGTTGACGATCGCATCGGCCGCCCAGTACGCCAGTGCGCCGACGGTACCAGTCGGATTATACGAGGCGTTTTGCGGAAAGGCGGAAGCACCGATGACGAACAGGTTGCTTACATCCCAGCTCTGCAGATAACGGTTGACCGTGCTGTTCGCGCGTTCGTTGCCCATCACCGCGCCGCCCGTGTTGTGCGTGGTCTGGTATTGGGTCACGGTGTATGGCGCCTTGCGCGGCGCGCCTGCAACCTGTACGCCGCCCATCGCGCGGCCGATCGCGAGCGCCTTGGCGGTGACGAATGCCGACATGCGCAGGTCGTTTTCCGGGAACTCGAAGGTCATGCGCAGCAGCGGCAAGCCCCAGACGTCCTTGTAGGTCGGGTCGAGCGAAAGATAGTTGCGGCGGTTGGCGACCGAGCTGCCATGGATATTGAGCGCCACCGTGTGGTTGTAGTGCTTGACGACCGCGCTTTTCCAGGCCGCGCCCCAGGCCGGTGTGCCGGGCGGCGTCGGATGAAACTCGATGGGGCGGCCATTGGTCATGACGTCGCCGAAATATGCGCCGCCGACGAAATTGTGGGGGCCGTGGTCGAAATTGTCGGCGACGAAATCGGCGATCACCGTGCCATTGGCGCCGGAGCGCATGAAGGGGTTGATGTTGACCTTTTCGTCGAAGAACACCTGGACGGCGCTCATGGTCTGGTAAGCGTAATTGCGTCCCACCGTTCCCCTGCCCGTTTGCGGGTCGTAGGGCGCGCCGATGCCCGACAACAGGAGCATGCGGACATTGTTGAGCGCGAACGAGCCGAGAATGACCAGCTTGGCTGGCTGCTCGAATTCGCGCCCGGCGCCGTCGATGTAGGTCACGCCAGTGGCATGTTTTTTATCGGCCGACAGGTTGATGCGCAGGACCTGGGCCTGGGTTTTCAGCGTGAAGTTTTTGTCCTTGAGCAAGACCGGCAATAAAATGGTTTGCGGTGAAGACTTGGCGTAATGCTCGCACGCAAAGCGTTCGCAGTAGCCGCAGAACATGCAGGCATTCATGGTCAATCCTTCCGGATTGGTGTACTGCTGCGACAGGTTTGACGAAGGCTGCGGGAATGGGTGGTAGCCGAGACTTGCCGCCGCCTTGCGAAATATCGCCGATCCATACGGCTCCTTCATGGGCGGCGTCGGATAGGCGCGCGAGCGCAGGTCTTCGAACGGGTTGCCGCCTTTAATCTTTTGTCCCTTGATGTTGCCCGCCAGGCCGCTGGTGCCGAGCAGGTACTCGAAGCGATCGTAGAACGGTTCGATGTCGGCGGCGCCAAAGCCCCAGTCCTGGATCTGCATGTCGGGGTCGCTGAAGTTTTTGCCGTAGCGCTCCGTCGTTCTGCTGCGCAAGCGGAAGTCATCGTCCTGGAAGCGGTAGGTCTGGCCGTTCCAGTGCACGGCGGCGCCGCCCAAACCGGTGCCGGGCAAAAAGCTTTCCCAGCGGCGGATCGGCAAGGCCGGCTGATCATAGCGGTTGCGGAAAGTCACGGCCTCGCGCGTGTTGTCCTGCATCAAACCTTTGCGGACCGAATATTTCAGTTCGTCGTGCATGGCCGGTCCCTGGAAATCGGGCACGGTGAACTGCGGTGCGCCACGTTCGAGCCCGATCACTTTCAGGCCGGCCCGGGTCAGCTCGCGCCCCAGCATGGTGCCGACCAGGCCGACGCCGATCAGCACGGCATCTGTTTCGGGGAGCCGGGTTGCCATCAGGATCGCCCCTTGCCGGTGGCATGCTGTTGCGGCATGCCATGCGGCTCCGGGCCATGCACCGGATGCAGTTCGATGACGCCTCGGCCGTTGTCGCCCATGCTCATCGGCTCGCGCGTATAGGCGACGCCGTGCTGGTCGACCAGGTCATAAAAGCTGGCGTAGGCGCCAGGAAAGCCGATCATTTTCCAGGCAGCCATGTCGCGGTTGCCGCCGTAGGCAGGATCGCTGAAATACCCCTCGATCGTCATCGACAGCAGTGACTCGAAAAATACGTGCGCGGGCACCCCTTCCAGGTCCTCTGTGCCCGTCTGTAACGATTCGAGCATGGCGTCTTGCTGTTGTGCACTCAGTTGCGCGAACGCCCTGGCGTGCCGTTGCCGTACCAGTGCCGCCAGCCCGCGCAGCCCATTGCGAAACAACTCGGCCGGCGTGAACGGCAATTGGTAGCCCTGCGACGGCTGGCCCGCTTGCCACGGTCCAGACCGGTAAAGGCGCTCGCCCGCGCCCCAGGCGCCGGCCAACTGGCGGTCGATATAGGCGGTGACGCCGGCCTGCGTGGCGCCCGGGCCGTTGGCATCGAGAGGAATCAGCCGTTCGCTCGCCGCCTCGACGATAGCCGCTTCATCGGGCCTGAAGAACAAATACGGTGGCGCCGCGGGAGTGCGTGGCGCCGGCGGCGCAGCGTGGGCAGGCAGGCTCAGCAAGGGCACAGGCGCGGCCAGCGCCGCGGCGGCGGTTGCGGCGGTTCTGAAGAAAGAACGTCGGGAGGGCTTGTCCATCGGGATTCCTCGTGCGGGTCAGTTCAACCGCAGCCCAAGCGCAGCCGGGCGGTCAGCGTGAAGCGATGCTAGCACCGGGTTGCCGTGGCCTCCGATGCATGAAGGTATCGTGCCGCCCCGGATTTCGGGCGCGCAGGCGCAGGGTGGCGACCAAGCTTTGTTCATCACCGGTTTTTAAATTCGTTGCTTGATGTCGCGCAGAAGAACGCCCTGCCCCGCGCGCTTTTTCCGTCAACGCTGTTGTCGCCGCGCGACGGCGGGCCCAGCAGAAAGGGCAGTGTCCAACTCCCAGTATGCAACCACTAAATAATATATAATGGCCACATATTTTACTTTTTGGTTCTCGCCATGAAACCTGCCATCGCTTATCTTCGCGTTTCCACCAATGAGCAAGGGCGTTCCGGACTGGGCCTGAATGCGCAGCGCAAGGTGATCGATGCATTTGCCGCTGCCGAAGGGTTCGAATTGATCGAAGTGATCACCGAGGTGGCCAGCGGCAAGCTCGGTCTGGACCAGCGCGAGGGCTTGCGCAAGGCGCTGGCCAAAGCGGGCAAGCAGCGCTGCCCGGTGATCGTCGCCAAGCTCGACCGCCTCAGCCGCGATGTCGCCTTTATTTCCGGGCTGATGGCGGCGGGCACGCCATTCATCGTCGCCGAGCTGGGCGCCGACACCGACCCGTTCATCCTGCACCTGTTCGCCGCCTTGTCGGAAAAGGAGCGCAAGCTGATCGCCTCGCGTACAAAGTCGGCGCTGGCCGATTTGAAGGCGCAGGGCGTGCAGCTCGGCAACCGGACCAATCTTTCCGAAGCGCAGGCCCTCGGCCAGGCGCGCAATGCGCAAAAGGCCGCGGCGTTTGCGGCAAGCGTTTTGCCGGAAATCCGCCGCCTGCAGGCGCAGGCGATGACGATGGCGCAAATTGCCGATGAGCTCAACCGGCGCGGCGTGAAGACGGCGCTCGGACGGACCTGGCACCAGTCGACGGTGTCGCGCTTGATCAAGGCCGCCGCCTGACACACGGGCGCTGATGACAGGCACTGCCCCGGGCGAGCAGTTGCGACGGTGGGCAATTACTCTCCCAAGGAAATCTACTCAGCCTTGCTGGCACGTTTGATCTGACGCAATCGCGCTCCGGCGGGCCTCCTTAGAATCGGGCCACTTGCCCATCCATGGAGCGCTGATATGTCATATTCCCCAGTCCGCCTGGCTGCCGCCTGGCTGCTTGCTGTTATCCCTTTGCTGCTGAGTGGCTGTGGGGGCGGCGACGATCCGCCGCCAGCGCCGCCCGATCCGGCACCCGCGCCTACACCAACGCCGCCCGCCCCTGAGCCAACTCCGCCTGCGCCTGCACCGACTCCCCCTGCGCCCGAGCCAACGCCCCCCGCGCCTGCACCAACGCCTCCAGCGCCCGAGCCACCGGCACCGCCGCCCCCTGTTCCAGACCCGGTACCGCCGGCGCCAGTCGACCCGCCGCCCGACAACATTACGCTGGACGCGGTGGCAGTGCCGCTAGTGGCGGGCACGGCGAACAGCCTCAAATATTTTCCCGCCGGCGGCAGCGGTACCGGGCAGCCGATCGCCGGCGTCGGCTGCGCGCCGAACGAGCACTATCATATTCACGCCATGCTGTCGTTCTATCACGATGGCGTCAGATTGGGCATTCCGGAGCATATCGGCTTGAACGGCTGCGCTTACGAACTGCACACCCACGATTCGACCACCGGTGTCATCCACATTGAAACCGATGTCACGAAGCAGTTCGTGCTGGGCCAGTTTTTTGCGCTGTGGGGCCAGCCGATGTCGCGCAGCGGCGCGGCCGGCTTTCCAGGGCCGGTACGCTACTACCTGATCGACAACGGCGTCCTCACCCTTTACACCGGTGATCCAGCCACGATCTTGCTGACGGCGCATCGCGAAGTACTGATCGTGACGGGCAGCGCGCCCGCCACGGTGCCGCGCTACGACTGGTCGACCACTGGATTGTAAGCACGGCTCATGAGTAAAGCGGAAAGGAGAAAGCTGCGAATCGTCGGTCTGCGGCACGAAAAGAGCAGCCGGTCGCGCGCCGCTGGCGGCGCGACCGGCCGGATCGTAGTATGGCGCATCGTTGACAGAAACTGCTAATCGCCATGAATGCCGCCCTCGGTTCGTTCATCTTGTTCGCCACTTTGGTGGCACCCGGCGTGCCGGCTGGCGCCGCCGGTGTGGCGCCGGCGGCCGCCGACCATCACCAGCACCTTTTTAGCCCGGAAATTGCCGCCCTGCTCGCGCCCGCGGAGGCAGCCCCGGTTCCTGGCGCCGCTTCCGGCTCCAACCTCGAACTGCCGGCGGAAAAATTGATTGCCTTGCTCGACAGCGCAGGCATCAAGCGGGCACTGGTGCTCTCGACCGCCTACATGTTCGGTGCGCCGAACCGCCAGGTTGACAACGAGTACGCCAAGGTCAGAGCCGAGAACGACTGGACCGGCGCGCAGGCGGCGCGCTACCCTGAGCGCTTGCGGGCCTTTTGCGGCGTCAACCCGCTGAGAGACTATGCGCTCGCGGAGATTTCGCGTTGCGCCGCCGATCCGCAGTTGAAGCACGGCCTGAAACTTCACTTTGGCAATTCGCGCGTGCAGCTGGAAAAGCCCGAACACCTGGCGC
>JAQGNM010000011.1 GCA_028291845.1 Massilia sp.
ATTGTCGGTGCTGGTGGTGGTCGACATGCGAATCACCATCGGCTCGGCGGCGCCGGCGAGCGGCGCGACCAGGGATGCCGCGATCAATAAAGCGAACAGGCTGCGACGTTTCATGTGAACTCCCCAAGTTAATTTATTTGTATTCTATGCGGCCGTCGCGCAGCTTGATGCGCTGCACGCCCGGCAGCCCGATCAGATCGGGATCGTGGCAGGCCATGACGACGCTGCTGCCGGCGGCGATCAGGGTGGGGATCAGGGCGATCACCTGTTCGCGCGCGGCGCCGTCGAGGTTCGAAGTCGGCTCGTCGAGAAGCAGCAGGCGTGGCCGCAGCACTTTGGCGCGCGCCAGCGCCACCCGCTGCTTTTCGCCGCCGGACAGGCTGACCGGATCGCTGCCCTTTAAATGTTCGACGCCGGCCCAGGCCATCGCCTCTGCCACCGCCGCGTGTATTTGCCGGCGATTCTGACCGCGCGCGAGCAGGCCGTAGCCGATGTTGTGGGCGACGCTGGTGGAGAACATGATCGGGTGCTGGTGCACGTAGGCGACCGCCGCGCGCATGGCCGCCGGATAGGGAGACAAGGGCAGCAGGCGGCCGTCGAAGCGCAGCGCCCTGGCGCTGGCCGGTTCCAGCCCGGCCAGGATGCGCAGCAAGGTGCTTTTGCCGGCGCCGTTCACGCCGGTCAGGGCATACGCGCTGGCCGCCTCGATGTCCAGAATGTCGATGTCGAACAGCGCGCGTCCGTTGAACGCCTTGTGCAGCTGTTCGATGGCCAGCAGCGCCGTCACAGCCGGCCCCGCGCCGCGTGGGCGTCGCCCTGCAACAGCATCAGCGCGCCGTTCATCGCCAGCGCGATCGCCACCAGCACCATGCCCAGCGCGATGCCCTGGGCGAACTCGCCCTTGCTGGTTTCCAGCGCAATGGCGGTGGTGATGGTGCGCGTCTCGCCGGCGATGTTCCCGCCCACCATCAGCGCGCAGCCGACTTCCGAAATCACCCTGCCGAAGCCGCTGATGATGGCGGCCATCACGCCGAAGCGCACTTCGTAAAGCACCGTGACCATCACGCGCCAGGTCGAGGCGCCATGGGCGATCGCCGTTTCCGCATAGCGTGGATCGGCCGCCTGCACCGCCGCCAGGGTGAACGCCACCAGCACCGGCATGGCGATGACGAACTGCCCGGCGATCACGCCGGGCTGGGTGAACAGCCATTGCAGGGAACCGAGCGGGCCGTGGCGCGACAGCAGCAAATACAACACCAGTCCGATCAGGACGGTGGGCAGCGACAGCGCCGCCTGCGCCAGCCAGATCACCACGCGCCGTCCGCGAAACGTGTGGGCGGCGATGGCGTAACCGGCCACCACCGCGAGCGGCGCGGCCAGCAGCAGGCCGACGATGGCGGTTTTCAGGGATATCCAGATGATACGCCAGAGGGCGGCATCGCCGGCCAGGAACAGAGAAAAAGCACCCTGGATGGCGTCCAGCAGGTTCATCAGAGAACGCGCGGCGCCACTTCGAGCAGCTCGGGCTCGAACTCGATGCGCTCGCGGCCCGACAGCACCAGGAAGTGTTTGCCCGAGCAGCGCGACAGCAGCGACATGCCGACCCGTTCGGCCACCATGTGGCCCATCTGGGTGGTGCCCGAACGCGACAGCAGGAACGGAATGCCCATCTGCGCGCCCTTCATGACCATTTCGGAAGTGAGCCTGCCGGTGGTGTAAAACACCTTGTCGCCCCCTTCGATATCTTCCAGCCACATGCGCCCGGCGATGGCATCGACGGCGTTGTGGCGGCCGACGTCCTCGAAAAAGTGCAGCAGTTCGCCGCTATTGGAAAACAGCGCGCAGCCGTGCACCGAGCCAGCCTGTTTATAAATCGAGTTCTGGGTGCGGATGGTGTCGACGATCTTATAGATCACCGACTGTTTTAAACGCGCCGCGGCCGGCAGCGAGATCTGCTCGATCTCGTCCATCAGGCCGCCGAACACCGAGCCCTGGCCGCAGCCGGTGGTGACGACTTTTTTGGCGGTTCTCGCTTCGACGTCGGCGATGCCGTTGCGGGTCACCACCGCCACCGCGTCGACCGACCAGTCGACCTGCACCGACTCGATCTCGTCGATCGAGCGCACCAGTCTCTGGTTGCGCAGGTAGCCGAGGGTCAGCGCCTCGGGGGCGCCGCCCAGGGTCATCAAAGTGACCAGTTCGCGCTTGTCGACGTAGACGGTGAGCGGGCGTTCGGCGGGGATGGCGATGGTGGAGCGGCGGCCACGCTCGTCGACCACCTCGACGTCATGGGTGAGTGCGGCACTCGCCTGCGACAGCGTGGGACCAGGCGTGGCGGAAGCGGAGAGGTAATCGGACATCCCGTGATTGTGCCATAGCCCTCAAAAACACGGGGCCGTGCTGATCGCACGGCCCCGGTATTTACTGGCTATTTTTCAAAAACCTGACTGCGGTCAGGTCAGCGGAACAGCACCAGCGCCTTTTGCAGGGTAATCCAGATGCCGATCGCCAGCGGAATGCCGACCACTGCCCAGGCCAGCGCGATGGTGACCGGCGAGGTGGTGGCGGTGCTGACCGTGCCGGCGCTTCCGGACGACCCATTGATGTCGCGGTCGTGCGCCAGGCGCTTTTCCTCGGCCAGCTCGGCTTCGGTCATGAAGTGCTTGTCGGCGATCGGACGGATCATGGCGTTGCACAGCAAACCGACGGCGACGATGCCGGCCAGGATGTACATGGTGAAGTCGTACACCTGCGCCTTCGGCACGCCGTGGGCGATCTGGTATTCGCGAATGTAGGTCACCAGCACCGGGCCAAACACGCCGGCGGCCGACCAGGCGGTCAGCAGGCGGCCGTGGATGGCGCCCACCATCTGGGTGCCGAACAGGTCGGCCAGGTAGGCCGGCACGGTGGCGAAGCCGCCGCCGTACATCGACACGATGACGCAGAAGAAGGCGACGAACAAGGCCAGGTTGCCGGCATGCGCCATCGACGGGATCGATGCGTACAGCAGCAGGCCCAGGCCGAGGAAGATGAAATAGGTGTTCTTGCGGCCCACGTAGTCGGAGCACGATGCCCAGAAAAAGCGCCCGCCGATGTTAAACAGCGACAGCAGGCCGGTAAAGCCCGCGGCGATGGCCGCCGTCTGCGCCAGCTGGGCGGTGGTGAGGGAACTGAACGACGTACCAGCGGGCAGACCGAGCAGCTGGCCGCCGAACACTTCCTGGATCAGCGGCGAAGACATGCCGAGAATGCCGATGCCGGCGGTGACGTTCAGGCACAACACCAGCCACACCAGCCAGAACTGCGGGATACCCCACACTTTGCTGACGTGGACGTGGCGGCCGGTGATCATGGCGTTGCTGGTCTGTTTGACCGGCGCGGTCCAGCCGGCCGGCTTCCAGCCGCTGGCGGGCACCCGGTACGACAGCGCGCCGCCCATCATGAATACAAAATAAATCAGGGCCATGGTGAGGAAGGTTTCGTACACGCCAACCGAGGTGGGCGTCGCAAAATACTTCATCAGCATGTCGGCCAGCGGCGCGCCGATCATGGCGCCGCCGCCGAAGCCCATGATGGCCATGCCGGTCGCCATGCCGCGGCGGTCCGGGAACCATTTGATGAGAGTCGAGACAGGCGAGATATAGCCGAGACCCAGGCCAATGCCGCCGATCACGCCGGAACCGAGCCACATCAGCCAGATCTGGTGGGTCTTGATGCCGATCGCGGAAATAACCATGCCGCCGCACCAGCAGATGGCGGCCACCACACCCGCCTTGCGCGGACCGGCGTGCTCCAGCCAGCCGCCGAACAGCGCCGCGGCCGAGCCAAGGAAGACAAAAAACAGCGTGTACATCCAGGCCAGCGAGGAGATTTTCCAGTCGCAGTCGCTCGCCAAGATCTGCGCCATGAAGCTCATCTCAGCCGAGCAGGCCACCGATTTGCCGATGCCGATGGCTTTCGACAGCGGGATCCAGAATACGGAAAAGCCATAGGCCATGCCGATGCACAGGTGAATGGCGAGGGCGGCTGGCGGTACCAGCCAACGTGAAAAGCCAGGACCCGCAATAGTGCGGTCCTTGTCCAAAAATGCCATGATGCTCTCCGAAGCAAAGTGTCCCTTCACCGGCTATTCGGGTGAAAAGCTTGGAAGGAATATTTTTATGAAGAAAGCATACCATGTTGCAATATCAGGAAAAACCGTTAAATACGTGACAAGCGCGGTTCATCGCCATTTTTGTTGTTTCGCTGTGCGAATCGGCATTTCGAAATTCGGTTGACTTGGTGCGTTCGCCGGTTCACACTGCAATCGAACACATCCAATAACAGAGACGATGACGGCAGCGGACATGGACCTACTGCGTGAGTTTGGCGTAGACAGCGGCGTAGACAGCGGCGTCGAGAACGGCGCTGACGACGATGACGACGGCAAGGATCGACAGTTCGTCAACGCCCTGGCGCGCGGGCTGGAAGTGCTGCGCTGCTTCCGTCCCGGCGAACAGTTTTTGACCAATGCCGAACTGGCCAAGCGCTGCGGCATCCCCAAGCCGACCATCTCGCGGCTGACCTATACCCTCACCAAGCTCGGTTACCTCAATTACTCCGAACACCTGGCCAAGTACCAGCTGGGCGCCGGCGTGCTGGCGCTTGGCTACCGGGTGCTGTCGAATTTCGACATCCGCCAGATGGCGCGCGCGCCGATGATGGCGCTGGCCGAATACGCCCAGGCCTCGGTCTCGCTGGGCACGCGCGACCGCCTCAGCATGGTGTATATCGAAACCTGCCGCAGCAGCGCCAACGTTACCTTGCGCCTGGACGTCGGCGCGCGCATTCCGATCGCCACCACCGCCATGGGCAAAGCGCTGTTGTGCGTGCTGCCCCAGGCCGAGCGCGACTACCTGCTCGACCACGTGCGCCAGCACGATCCCGAACGCTGGCCGCGCATCCAGGCCGGCATCGAACAAGCGTACAAGGATTATCAGGACATGGGTTTTTGCGTCTCCGCCGGCGAGTGGCAGAGCGACGTCCACGCGGTCGGCGTGCCGACCTTCGGCGCCGATGGCGAGCAGCTGCTGGCGTTTAACTGCGGCGGCCCCGCATTCCTGTTCTCGCGCGACAAACTGGTGGGAGACCTGGGCCCGCGCCTGGTCGCCCTGGTCAAACAACTTGAAACCAATCTTGGCCGCGGCTAGACCGCGCACTTATATATGATCCGTGACGAAGAAACCCTGTCGATCCTGTTGGATAGCATCTCCCGTTTTGTCCGCGAAGTGCTGGTGCCGGCTGAAGCCGAAGTCGCCGAACTCGATGCCATCCCGCCCGCCATCGTCGCCCAGATGCGAGAGTTGGGCCTGTTCGGCCTGTCGATCCCCGAGCAGTACGGCGGCTTCGAGCTGACCATGGAAGAAGAAGTGCGGGTGGCCTTTGAAATCGCCCGCACCTCGCCCGCTTTCCGCTCGCTGATCGGCACCAACAACGGCATCGGCTCGCAAGGCATCGTCATCGACGGCACGCCCGAACAGAAAGCCCATTATCTGCCCAAGCTGGCGGCCGGCGAGATCATTGGTTCGTTCGCCCTGACCGAAGCGGGCTCCGGCTCGGATGCCGCATCCTTGCGCACCAGCGCCGTGCGCGATGGCGACTTTTATGTCATCAACGGCTCCAAGCGCTACATCACCAACGCGCCGGAAGCGTCGATTTTCACGGTGATGGCGCGCACCAACCCGACCCTGCGCGGCGCCGGCGCGATTTCCGCCTTCATTGTCGAGAAGGACACGCCCGGCCTGTCGCTCGGCAAAATCGACAAGAAAATGGGCCAGCAAGGCGCCCACACCTGCGACGTCATTTTCGACAATGTGCGGGTGCCGGCGTCGAACATCATCGGCGGCAAGGAGGGGGTCGGTTTTAAAACCGCCATGAAGGTGCTCGACAAGGGCCGCCTGCACATCGCCGCCGTCTGCGTGGGCGCGGCCGAACGGATGCTGGACGACGCCCTCAATTACGCACTCGACCGAAAGCAGTTCGGCCAGCCGATCGCCGAATTCCAGCTGATCCAGGCCATGCTGGCCGATTCGAAAGCGGAAATCTATGCCGCCAGGTCGATGGTGCTCGACGCCGCCCGCAAACGCGACAACGGCGACGACGTCTCGACGGAAGCGTCATGCTGCAAGCTGTTCGCCTCCGAGATGTGCGGCCGCGTGGCCGACCGCTCGGTGCAGATCCACGGCGGCGCCGGCTACATTTCCGAATACGCCGCCGAGCGCTTTTACCGCGACGTGCGCCTGTTCCGCATTTACGAGGGCACCTCGCAGATCCAGCAGATCGTCATTGCCCGCAATATGATCAAGGCGGCGCGCAAGTAATGGATACCAAGGCGCTGCTGGCCGGCCTGCCCCCGCGCATCAGCGCGATCGTGCGTACGCGGGCCGCCGCCACGCCGGACGCGCCGGCGCTGACGGAACCGGGACGCGCCGTCAGCTACGCCCAACTGGCCGCGCTGGTTGACCAATACATCCTCCTGCTGCGCGAGCTGGACGTGCGCGGCGGCGACCGCCTGATGGTGGTGGGCGAAAACTGCATCGCCCAGGTGGCGCTGATTTTCGCCGCCGCCGCCATCGACGCCTGGATCGTCAACGTCAACGCGCGTTTGTCCGGCGCCGAGATCGACAACATCCGTACCCACAGCGGCGCGCGCCGGGTGCTGTACCTGGCCGCCGCCTCGCCCGACGCGATGCTGCACGCCGAACGCGATGGCGCCAGCAGCCGCGGCGACTTGCATATCGGCGCCCTCAACGAGCACTGCGCGCCCGAGCCGATCGACCCGACCGGCGAGCAGGTTGCCGCCCTGATCTACACCACCGGCACCACCGGCCACCCGAAAGGGGTGATGCTGACCCACCGCAACCTGCTGTTCATCGCCGCCGTCTCCAGCACCTTGCGCGGCCTGACGCCGCACGACCGGGCCTACGGCGTGCTGCCGGTCTCGCACGTGTACGGACTGGCTTCAGTGACCCTCGGCACCTTGTATGCGGGCGCCTGCCTGATGCTGGCGCCGCGCTTTTCGGCCAGGGCCATGCTGGCGGCGATTGTCGACGACGGTTTGACCATCTTGCAGGGCGTGCCGGCCATGTATGCGCGCCTGCTGGAGCTGACCACCGAGCCGATCCCTTCGAAGCTGCGCTTTTTGTACGCCGGCGGCTCGCCGCTCGACCCGGTACTCAAACAGCAGGTCGAAAGCGTGCTGGGCATGCCGCTGCATAACGGCTACGGCATGACCGAGTCGTCGCCCACCATCAGCCAGACCCGCCTGGACGCGCCGCGCAGCGACACTTCGGTCGGCACCGTGATTCCCGGCGTCGAGGTGCGCATTGTCGATGCCGGCGGCGTCGACGTCCCCGCCGGCGAAGCGGGAGAACTGTGGGTGCGCGGACCGAACGTCATGAAAGGCTATTACAGGGAGCCGGCGATGACGGCGGCCACCATGCGCAGCGGCGGCTGGCTCAATACCGGCGACATGGCCAGGCAGGCGCCGGACGGCGCGCTGTTCATCGTCGGCAGAACAAAAGAGCTGATCATCCGCTCGGGTTTCAATGTCTATCCGCTCGAAGTGGAGACGGTATTGAATGCCCATCCGCAGGTGGCGCAATCGGCGGTGGTGGGGCGGCCCGCGCCCGGCGGCAACGAGGAGGTGGTGGCGTTCGTCGAAGCCAAGCCTGCCGATGCGCCCAGTGTGGAAGCGCTGCGCGCGCACCTGGCGGCGCACCTGTCGCCCTACAAATGCCCGAGCGTGATCGTCGTCATGGACGCGCTGCCGGCGGCGGCGACGGGCAAAATTTTGAAGGGCCGGTTGAAAGCACTGGCAAGCGAAGTCAAAGAAGCAACCTAAAAAACACAATCAAGGAGACAGCATGAGCAAGGTATTCAATACGGTATTCAAGAAGATCGGATTGGCCGCGCTGGTGGCGGCCAGCTTCACCGCCGGCGTCAATGCCGAGGAAATCAAGGTCGGCGCCGAACTGCCGCTGACCGGTTCGCTGGCGCGCGTGGGCGCGGGCATGCAGGAAGGGATCATGGTGGCCGCCGAGGTTTTCAATAAAACCAACGGCAAGCACACCATCAAGATCGTCACCATCGACGACGAGTCGGCGCCGGCAAAAGCCATCGCCGCGGACGAAAAGCTGGCCAGCGACGGCGTCGTGGCAATTACCGGCGGCTACGGCAGCA